>NZ_FOKY01000002.1 GCF_900112165.1 Brevinema andersonii | reverse complement strand
ATCATGAAAGATGCTTTCAACCGTGACTAAAACAGTTTCGGAACTCTCCACAATGAAACTCATTGATATTTATTGTTTATATAAATATGAGAAGAATACCAATAAGAACAAACAGACTTTCCATTCCAACAAAGTCTTCCAGATACTTTAATACAAAAAACTTGATTGCGGAGAAATTTTTTCTAAAACGGATAATATATTCATACCCCCCCCCCCCCCTTCTCTCTTATATAGATATATCATCCGACTTTTTCAACAAAACGTGAGCTTATTTTTCCAGTTTGTGAGAGGAATTTGTTAATAAAAACGCACAGGAATTTTAGGAGTTAAGGAATCTTCTATCATTTTTGCAAGTCCGAAACTACCTGTTTTTGAAGCATTTTTAGCGTATTCTGTGATAAGCATATCATCGAAAATTTCATTTTTAGAACTGTTATCATTAAATAGATCAGTTTTTTTGATTGTTTTTTTCATTTCCTTAAACATCTGCTCTACAAATAAGGATTCAAATTCTTGGGCTACTTCTTTTATTTTCTGCGAATTTTGAGCTTTGTTTTTCAATTGTGAAAATTCATGGTTTTGTAAATGGCTTACTGCAATTTGAGATTGTAAATTATTAATTTGCATGAAATCCCTCCAAATTTTTTACTCTTTTATTATCGGAAGAATTCTGAAAATAATAAGTTTTTTATCCAATTCTGATAGCATAAGCATTTAGCTGTATTTGGTGGGTTTGATTAATGTCCGTGAAAATATCACTCACATAAAGGATATTGTTTTGAAAGCTCACCATTACGTATCCACTACCTAAACTTGTATCAGAAACCATATATAAAGCCGATATGCTTGTAAAAGTCAAATATAAACTATAAAGAACAGTTTTGTTTTCGCTGATAGTTCCTGCGCTGGATATATTAAGTTGCCCTGCAGAATTTAGTAAATTGTAAGTGCCATACACATTTCTGATAAATTCTTCTTTTGGAGTGACAGAACATGCAGCAAAAATAAATAGCAGTAATACTTTTTTCATCGCTGTTACCTTATCCTTACGGCGTATAATTTTAATGTTTTGAAGTCAATATTTTGTGGTTTGGATGCTAAGTCTCCTTTATATAGTTGATCTCCGTCAATTCGGACTGGAAGATAATAGCTTTTAAAATCAATCCTTTGAACGTAAATAGCGTCATGGTCCGATAACGCTTGATAAAAAATAAGCATGACATTAGGTGAGCCGGCAATATCTCCGGAATCGTCGATCGAAAAAGTTGTTTCTTCGCCGACAATTTTATAAGTTCCTACAGAATTTTTCCTGAATATAATGGCATTTGATGCGCATGAATTAAGTCCGTTGATCATAATGATCATTGTTAAATATATCAGTATATGCATAGTGTCTCCTATCGGTGCAGAAATGTTGCAAATAATGTAACATTTTCAAAATTCACGTTTTGCAGTGTATCGACGCACTTATGTGAGTATAAATTGTTGTTTTTAATAGCTATAGGCAAATATAAATTACCAGAATCTGATGATTTGTAATAGATAGCGCATTGTGAATTCTTTACTACATAAATATTTAAAAAGGGTTGGAAATCACTGTAGATAATTTGACCGTCTGGTGTAGCAACAATTGTTTGATTGTTGCTGACAAGTTTATAGGTACCATTGACCGCCGCTAAAAATTCGTTTTGGTTCATATTGGAGCAGTAGCTAACAGAAAAAAGAAACCCTAACGTCAATAATAACGAATGAAATGTTTTCATATTTCCCCCTGTGTTTGTGGAAAATATAAGCATATAAAAAACAAACGTCAAGAATTTTTTGAAGCTATAGGAACAAATAATTCAAACCGGACATCACCGACTGATCGAACGTTATTTGTATTAGCGATGAGCCGTGTGGTAGGCTTTAAGCCCATGGCAAGATAAGTATTATTGTGAAGATAACGGAAAATTGCGGTACTTTCGCTTTTGATTTCAACAAGGCTAAATAAAACAGTTCCGCTGCTGATGATATCACCTGAAGCAGTAATTTCTATAGCGGAGTTGAGTTTGATAGTGCATGCACTGTTTTCACGCGTCAAGAATTCTACTCCTGCTCGTGTGATTATGTACGAACCTTGAGCATCACGAAGAAATTTTGTTTTGTCGAAGCTGGTAGAACACGTGCTGAGCAAAAGAAGGGATAATAATTTTTTTATCATTTTTTCCTTTGTTTTATTATAATATAATTCTTGCAGAATTAAAAATTTCTGACAGCGATAATTTGATAATCAGAGTCGCTGAAGCTTTTTCCTGATAGAGAGTAGGAAGGATTTACTTTGATATAGTAAGAAGTACCGTTAGTGATGCGATATAAGGCTTCCGTAGATGATAAAATCTGCTCTAAAACAGCAAACTCTTGTTCACAGTATAGGATGTCACCCTGCCCGCTGACCGTAAAAAATTTATTTTTAGGGCTTTTGACGGCAATAAATTGGTTGATAAAAGGTCGAATTTGTATGTAGCGTCCATGGATGTTATTTAAGAATCGCTCATTATAGTTTTCAGGAGCTGAATTTTTAGGGATATAGCTGCAGGTTGCTAATGTTAAAAGGAGTAAAATAGTTCCTGATAATGTAAAAATTTTTTTGTTCATAAGGACCTCCTATTGTTCAAAATAGTTAATAAGGCTGGGAAAGTCAATGTTATGAACGGCAATTTTTTCTCAGATTTTTTAAAAAATATCTTGACCAGAATCGAATAACATATTATAATTGTGCATAGTTTGTGCGTTTCTTGTGCGGAATGAGGATTTTTTAAGAAATGTTATAAACTATGCAGATAAAATTTATATAAAATCTTATATCATGATAAGTGAGGGAGGCGGAACATGAAATTTGTTCCGATTATAGACATTCAAAATGGTATTACATCATTCGGGTTACCTGAAAAAGACGGAATGTCCGCACGGATAAAAAATCCAGTTTTGCATTTTCGATATTGGGTTGATAAAGGCGCTGATAGGGTATTTTTCAAAGATAAAGATGGTGCTATTATCGGTAAACCGCAACACACTAACTTTCTCGAATATTTAGATAGTACGACTAATGCTCATTTGTATTACTGTGGAGGTATTCGAGATCTCAGAAGTGTCCGCATCTTTGAACATAGAAAGTATACGAAAATAGTGTCTGCAACATCGCTAGTAGAAAATAAAAAGTTTTTACGTAATATTTTAATGAATAATATAGGACCGATTGCGTTGTGGATTGATTCGTTAGATGGGTTTGTTCATACGCGAGGAGCTCGTTATTCTGTTGGCAAAAGGACTGTTGATTTTTTAAGATCTCTGCCTGAATCTGGAATTGATGAAATTTTTTATTGTGGTTGGTCACAGCAAGGGCCTCTAGAACATCCTGATTTTGATACTTTAGAGAATTTTCTTGATATGGAAATTCCGGCACTTTATGTTGCTGGAAATGTAACTACAAAAGATGATATAGAGCAGTTATTACAGTATCAAGAATTAACAGGAATTGCATTATCTAAGCCTTTATACGATGGGACATTATCGATATCAGAAGTTTCGGAAATGTTTCGAGTTCAAAATGTAAAATTATGATCAGCACCAAGGGATTTGCTTTGCAAGTCCCTTTTATATAAGGAGTTGGCATGCGTCGTTTAACGCGTAGTTTTTATATAGGTTCGACAGGGATAGGCAAAAATCACCCTATTTCTATTCAATCAATGATTTCCATACCTACTATAAATATTGAAGCAGTAATCGAACAATTATTTCGTTTATCATCGGCAGGATGTGATCTTGTACGTTTAGGAGTACCCGATGAAGCTTCAGCTAAGGCATTGAAAATAATTAGAGATCGTAGCCCGTTGCCTTTAATTGCTGATATTCATTTTGCTTATAAATTAGCCTTGATTGCTTTGGAGTCTGGTGTAGATGCTTTGCGCCTGAATCCAGGTAATATCCGTAATCCTGAACATGTAAAGGCTATTGTGCGGGCAGCTAAAGAACGTTCCATACCTATTCGTATAGGAGTTAATGCTGGTTCGCTGGATCCTAATAAATATCCTCATCCTACGCCTGAAGCTATGGTTTCGTCAGCATGGGAACATATAAAATTATTAGAAGATCTTGATTTTCAAGATATTAAAGTGTCCTTTAAGTCGCATCATGTGCCTACAATGATAGAAGCCAATCGTTTATTTGCAGCGCAGTGTGATTATCCGATTCACTTGGGGGTGACCGAGGCGGGTGATGGCATGCAGGCTGTTGTTAAAAATGCAATTGGCATGGGTACGTTGCTACAAGAAGGGATCGGTGATACATTAAGAGTTTCTATCACAGGTGATGTTGTACCGGAAGTCGAAGCTGGACGTTTTATTTTGCGTTCACTGGGATTGCGTCAGGAGGGGGTTGAAATAGTTTCCTGTCCCACTTGCGCACGTGTAGAATATGACGTACTAGAAGCTGTTAATCTTTTCAAAGAAAAAACCTCGCATATAAAATCATACATTCGCGTTGCTATTATGGGATGCGTTGTGAACGGCCCTGGCGAAGCAAAAGAAGCTGATCTTGGTATTGCTGTGGGCAAGAATGGAGCTGTCCTCTTTCGAAAAGGTAAAGTATTGGGGCAGTTTTCTAAAGACGAAATGCTTGAAGCTTTATTGCAAGAAACCTTAAAAATCAATGCAGAACGAATATTAGAAGAATCAAATTAATAGATTGAGCCAAAATATTAAGTAAAACAAAAGTTAAGTTAAAAATAGCTTCATCGTGAGGAATAGTTTTGGCAATGCTGAGTATTATAAATTTTTTTTGCTTATCTTGCAGAAACTAAATGAAGCTTTAGAGCCTATTTCCTATCGAGGATTCTTTAGGCGAAAATGTGTGATTTTAAATCGTCTGAGGAAGATCTTCAGCAAACTCTGTGAAGAGAGGTAGTAACTCCAAGTTTTATAATAACCTAAGGTGAGGATTAGCAGATTTGAAAATAGTAGGCTTAATTGAGAGATCTAGCATAGGATTGTTGGAAATGACTGATTTGGACAGAGATTTCTCTGGGAAATACAAGAATGAAAAAATAATTACATGTAAACTCTTGAAAGAAAATACACCCTGCTCAAACCATTTTTCATCAAAACATGAATCTTTATATGATTCCAAATATTAAGACGCTCAGCAAGTTATGTTGGAAATTGACGAGTATTATCGATTAATTGAAAGTACTGCTCTGAATGCTTAAAAAATATGAACAGCAACAATGTACAGCAAAAGGACAAGGTTTTTGAATTGCTGTGTTTGGAATTGCTCAGAAAAATGGGATATGGAGAGCCTTTCCATAACGGAAAAGGCAGCGATAAAGGAATCTGCAGTAGTCTTACCAGTAATAATCTTGGTTTGAAACAAATAGGATTTCAATGCAAATGTTATAAAACTAGAAATATAAATGTCTCTGAAGTTACGCATTTTGCTTTTGGTCTGAAAAGTCAAAGGTTAAAAGGTGGAGTATTTATTACAACTACAGATTTCACAAGTGATGTTGAAAGAAGCAGTCCATAAAAATATTTCCATTGTACTCATTCGGGTTGTAAATTAGCTCGTTATATGCGTGAGTGCAAAGTTGGGGGTACAAGTAGTAGAAACACGTTATATTTATGATATTACAATAGGAGAATAAAATGAGTCTTAAAGTCAGTGTTTCAGGGGTGCGAGGAATTTGGGCTGACAGCTTGGATATAGAAACAATATTTCGTTACAGTTTAGCGTTTGCATGTTATGTGCGGGATCGAGGAGGCAAAAAAGTTCTTCTAGCACGTGACGGAAGGCCTACAGGTGATGTTATGGGAAGATTTGTAGCTAGTGTGCTGAATATGATGGGACTGGATGTTGTTGATGCTGGTATCGTGCCAACGCCGACTGTTTTGTTTGGTGTCCGCGAATGCGGATTTGATGCCGGATTAATGTTGTCTGCTTCTCATAATCCGCTTGAATGGAATGCTTTCAAGTTTGTAAAAAAAGGGGGCATTTTTACGGATGATTCTGATTTAATAGTTATTAAAAAGTTTCTTTCCGATCCGATGGAAATGCCCAAGTGGCAAAATATCGGCCAATATACAGAAGATGATGCGGTAATGTATCATCATATCCAAGGAGTACTTAGTGCGGTTGATGTTGAATTAATAAAAAATTCTCATTTAAAAGTATTATTGGATCCTGTTAATAGTTCAGGATGCGTTATTACAAAGATGCTCTTTGAAGAATTAAATATATCAGCTGTATATGTGAATGATGAACCTCATGGTCATTTTGCGCGACCTGCTGAGCCAACACGTGATCATTTGAAGCATTTTCATGATTTGATTATTGCTCATCAAGCAGATGTTGGATTTGCACAAGATCCGGATGCAGATCGTTTAGTAGTGGCAGATGAGCGAGGTCGAGTGTTAAGTGAAGAAATGACACCTGTATTAGCTTTGAAGACGCTTTTGGATCGGGGTGAATATGGAGATATTGTTTTGAATATGAGCACATCCAGCATTTCTGAAAAAATGATCAAGCCTTATGCCCAGTCATTTCGATCGAAAGTCGGTGAAGCCAATGTCGTACGGAAAATCAAAGAAATTCATGCATTTTATGGCCTTGAAGGTAATGGTGGTGTTATTTATCCAAAAGTCAATGCAGGACGTGATTCTCTAGTGGGTATAGCCTTAATTTTAGAATTGCTTGCACGGGAGCAAAAACCGTTGTCTAAGATTATTGCTCTTTTACCTCAAACGGTTATGAAAAAAGAAAAGTATGATTTTGGTGGAGATTTTGATGTTTTGCTCCAGAAAATAAAACAAAGGTTTCCTGATGTTAAAGTGAATGAAGAAGATGGATTACGTCTGGAAATGGAAGATTTATGGATTCATATACGCACTTCAAATACTGAACCTGTAATTCGTGTCATAGCTGAAGGGACTTCTGAACCTATTTTGAGTGAAATATTAAAAACAGTTCAAAATTTTATTAAAGAGAGTATTAATTGAATTTTAATAATTCCAATGAACGTGGCATGTGTCCCCGTGCATATTTAATAGCATGAGCAAAAAAATAAGATAATTCGTGTTTACGTTGGCTGGAGATATTTTTTCCTTGCAAAAAGGAAGAAGAATAATTATTGCTGTCGTTGATAAATCGTTTTGTTTGAGGTGAAAGTTTTTGTTTTTGTGGGATTTCCAACCATGAACCAGAACTGAGAAATTTTGATAGGAAGAAAAGGATATATTTTTCGTCTTGATTCTCATCAAACAATCGGAATGTTTCAAATAATTCATCAAAATATTCGAACAGTTCTTCTTCCATCAACATTTTATCTAGAATTTCTAAAGTGAATAATAAAAATCCCATTAATCTAAGGTCTGACCTTAGATTTTCAGCAGAAAAAAGTAATTGTGTTTCATTTAATACCTCAAATTGAGGTGTTTTTGAGGGAGAAATTAATCCTCGAATGAAAGAGCCTGATAATAAAGCTGCTCTGCGTAAACCAGTTTCTAATGCAGCTCCAAAAGCACTATATTTTGTTTTACCGCGGTCAGCATCTAAGACTGTTAATAGTAAATGCCCTTCTCCAAAACCTCTTTTTGAAAGAATTAATGCTGTACACTGTCTGGTCATTTATATTTCTTCATCTCCGTGAACCTCTGCACCTCCATGAAGTAATTCTTCTACCGGTGCTCCCGGATAAATTTTCTCTATGAGAATAGATTTAGAATGTTTGTTATTTTTCGGTTCCATAATTCCAAAAGAACCACTGCCCAAATATGCTAAATAACGTCCATTTATTAGTTTATCTTTAATAGAAATACTGACTTTCTTGAATACACAGTCAAAATGAGCTAGTTGATTATGATCATAGTCATGTAATGCATACATGATTTCACGGATTGTTTTATTGCAAATAGGGCAAGTTTGACTAATATCTATAATAATTTTATTAACTGCTTGATCATTGGAATTGTTAGGGTATATTTTGGATATATTTTTATGCTTTTGGACTAGGGGATCCATGAGTAATTCTTGAGGATCAATTTCTGCCAAAATAGAAAGTAAATCTGCTTTTGTTTCTGGGAGATCCGGGCCTTTTAAAGAAGCTTCAAATTCCCATTTGGGTATGTTTCGTTCTGGCTTATTGGATTTTTTATACTGTTTTTTTATTTGTATAGGCTGTTTGTTTTCAATTTTTTCTTCTGTGACTGTTTTCTTTTTTTTCGGATATTTTTTATTTTTTTCTTGAGCCACGATACGCCCCATTTCTGACAATTTAATTAATTATAACTATTTTTTTTTAAACCTGCAAGTATTTCTTGATTTTTTATATGGATTATCTTAAAATATGTAAATTAGAGTTTTAGGGGACCTATGTGTTTAAAGGTCTTTCATTTCCGGTAATATCTCGATGTAGAGATATGACTATTAAAGATTTTTCTTTTGAAAATAAGTATATTTTACCCTTACCTCCTCACAGTGATATCTCATCTGGTATGGTTTTTCAAGAAGCTCAACCTATAAATGCAGATACAGGTTATAATTTAATTTATCATGCTCCTGTTTCCGGAGTAGTGGTTGATATTTTTTGTCGTGACAACATGAAGTATATGAATTTTCACCGCTCTGAAAATGCTCCGGGGCATGCCTATGAAAGGCTGGAACCTCTTATTAAAACTTCCGATGCACTTATTAATGAAATTCGCATTTCTGGTATTACAGGAATTAGTGAAGAAAATTCTTTAACATATCAGAAACTTCAACAGGCAAAAAATAAAGTTCATACTGTAGTAATAAATGCTGTTGAAACTGTTCCGTTTTTAACAGGTGAATACTGTTTAATGATGGAAAAAACAAAAGAAATTTTACTGGGTGCTGAATATATTCGCTATATTACAAGTGCTGAAAAAGTGATTATAGTCATTCCTAAAAACAAGGTTTTGCGAGCTCATTTAGAGGAAATGAGCAGTCGTGCAACTCGTTTTACTATTGAAGAACTATCTGTTGGATATCCTGTAGCATATGAACGTTTTTTGATTGCTCAGTTGACAGGGATAGAACTTCCTTTTAGCCGAGATAGTATTGAGTCGAAAATAATAGTGCATCGGCCTTCGACACTTCTAGCCGTAAGTGAAGCATTACTTTTTGGTAAACCGTTGATTGATCGTGTGATTACAGTGGATGGGGCGTTTGCTGCAATATCTGGAAATTTCCGTATTAAGTTGGGTACACCAATTTCTTCATTTATGCGTCCTTATTCTGATGCTGATTCTTATGTTATAATTAACGGTTCACCTTTATCAGGTACTCTGGTTAATCCATATCTAGGTATTGACAAAAATATGCAATCTGTATTGATTTTTACTCCACTAGAGTCTCCTGAGGAACAAGATTGTATTCGTTGTGGATTATGCAGTCATTATTGTCCGATGAGGCTTCAGCCTTTTCGTCTTATTGATCTAGTCCGAAACAATGAAATAAACGCTGCAAAAAATAATGGCTTATTAGAATGTATTGATTGTAATGCTTGCAGTTATGTATGTCCTTCGTTTATCCCTTTAGGTCCGGCTATTTTTAATCAAAAACAATCTATAATTCAGGAATCATGGAATGTCCCTTATTAAATCTTATGAAAATGTTTTCATTCAAGCTCCTTATCTTCATGCTTCTGTTTCTTCTAAAAGAATGATGTTTGATGTCTTTTTAATGCTTATTTTAACATGCATTTCAGCTGTCATATTGTTTGGTCTTAAGGTGTTTTTTATTCTAGCAATAGGAATAATGATGGCTTTTATTTGTGCGTATTTTATTAAATTGCAGGATCGTTCGTTTTTTATGTCCAGTTTTGCATGGATAAACGGTGTTCTTATTTTGATTTTAATGTTACCGGTAACAGTATCTTGGTTTATTCCTATTTTAGGAGTGTTGTTGTATTTTTTTAACTATTTGGTTTTTAAGATAAAAAGTCATCAAATATTTCATCCAGCATTATTAGCCAAATTGATTCTTTATCTTTTATTCCCTTCTGTTATATCAGAGAAGCCACCTACATTATTTCAAATTATGAATCAATATTCTGTTAATTGGCTCCAAGCTAATTCTATTCTATTCAATCAAGATTTTGCTCGAGCGGCTGATTCTACACCTTCATTATGGGGGATCTTTTGGGGCAATCTTGCTGGTAATATGGGGGAAACTTCTCTTATTTTATTACTTATTTCCTTATTTTATTTGGGCATATGCAATGTTTTTTTTATTTTAATACTTCTTATATATCTAGGAACTCTTTTTCTTTTAACAGTAGTTTTTTCTGGATTTCTAAATAAAAATTTGTTTTCTTTAGATATGTTTAATTTTCTATTTCAAAATGGCACATTATTTTTTTCTGTATTTATTCTTTCTTATTTTGGGACACAGCCGATCCTTATTTCCCGTAAGATTTGGGCAGCATTTTTATCCGCAGTAGGCATATTTATTCTGAAAATTCAAGGAATTTGGTTAGCTCAAATTGTCATATTTCTTCTAATGGGTGCCATCACTCCTATTTTCGATATATGGCCAAATCACCCTTATTTTGGATATCAGAAAAACATGATTGAAGAAAAATACTATTTTTCTTGGAATATCTTTATTGATAAAATAAAAAGCCATTCATTTCATCTTGTTATTGCGTTATGTATAATGATAACAATATACCTCTTAAATATATTATCTACAGCAATATGAAATTTATCCGAGGAAAAATGAATAAAATTTTTATAGATTCTTCTACTTTATTTGTTGTTGTCATGTTTCCTTTAATTTATACAATCGATTACACAAAAATCGCCTTAATTGCAGCTATTGGTGTTTTATTGCTTTACCCTTTAATAGGCACTATAAATGTGCTTTTTTTCAAGTATGTTTCTTGTTCTATTCGTTTTTATATTGCGTCTTTTTTAGCAACTTTATTATCAGGGTTATATCTTTTGCTTATTAAACATTTTGATTTTCAAATTTACAGCCAACTTAAATTTATATTTCCAGCATCTATGGCGTCATGTAGTGTTATGATTTTCTGGCTTAATGAAAATATTGCTTTATCAGAAAAAAGTTTTGGTAAGGATGCTATTTTACTTTCTTTTTTATTGATAATAGCGGCAATGGTGCGTGAAATTTCTATCGATCGTTCAATTAATATGCAACTGGGAGATTGGGAGATTGTGTGGTATTTTTCTGATTTTGTTATTAATGGGATTTTTGTTTATAGACGTGCAATTACGCTTTTTTTTATAGGCTTTATGCTTATGATTATTGCTGTATGGGAAAAATCTCAATGAATCAGGTAGTAAATGTATTTTTTGATGCTATTTTTTCTCAAAATATTGTTGTTAGTCAGATGTTAGGTTTAGTGATGGTAGTTTTATGTGTTTACTCATTTTCTGAAATATTATGGGTTAGTATTCGATTTTTTTTATTATTCTTTATTTGCAGTTTTAGTATTTTGATATTTCAGGATTTTTTTTCTCCTATTTTTTTATTACCTTTTTTTGTTGGATTTATGATGCTTCTGAGTATATTTTTGGATATTATTTTACCCCAATCATATACAGATCATTCCATTGTTGGCATTATTAAAAAAGGTGATCCATTAGTGCTCTTAAGTTCTGTTAATTTACTTGGATTGGATATGTCTATTCCATTAAGTTTTATATATGCGTTAGGAATAAGTATCGGTTTAATATTTTTCTTAATTTTGATGACTTCTATTACAATTAGTTTTTCACTAGACCGGTATTCGTGGAAATTTGCTACTGCCTGGAAATTATTAATTTTGTCTGTATTTTCGTTAGTATTTTTGTTAATTCCTTGACAAAAGGTAGTTGTTTGAGTAGAATAATGATATTAATGATTAAAACGAGGTTCTGATGGATCAAGATATTCGACGTGTTACGGAAATTGCCGTAGAAAAAAAAGAATTATTGTTGAAAATTGAATCGGAATTTGAAAAAGTAATTGTCGGTCAAAAAAATCTGTTCAAGTATCTCATGATGGGATTATTAACAGGAAGTCACATTTTAGTGGAAGGTCTTCCAGGGCTTGCTAAAACTTTAGCTGTGCAAACTTTAGCTAAAATTCTGGATCTTGATTTCAAACGGATCCAGTTTACTCCAGATATGTTGCCTGCAGATATTCGAGGTACGCTTGTTTATAATCAAGGTTCAGGCAAGTTTGATGTTAAAAAGGGCCCTGTGTTTAGTAATTTTGTGCTTGCTGACGAAATTAATAGAGCTCCAGCAAAAGTTCAAGCAGCTTTGTTAGAAGCAATGCAGGAAAAAACTGTTACTTTAGGTGATCATACTTATAAGTTAGAGGAACCATTTTTGGTTATGGCTACTCAAAATCCGATAGAGCAAGAAGGTACTTATCCTCTTCCTGAAGCTCAAATGGATCGTTTTCTCCTTAAAGCCATCACTTCTTATCCTTCGCGCGCAGAAGAGAAGCGTATTTTAGCTCGCATGGGAGGGGATTTATTCCCTGAGGCACGTACTGTTATTAATAAAAAAGAAGTATTGAGTTTGCAAAGTGTTGTTAAACAGATTTATGCGGATGAAAAAATTTTTGAATATATTGTTAACTTAGTATATGCTACACGTGAGCCAGAATCAGTAAATATCAGATCTGAATACATTCGTTGTGGAGCATCTCCCCGTGCATCCCTTTCATTTTTGAAAGCTGCTAAAGCAGAAGCATTTCTCGATGGGCGGGCTTATGTTATTCCAGAAGATGTTAAAAGCATTGCCCATCAAGTATTACGTCATCGTATCATCTTATCTTTTGAAGCTGAAGCAGAAGGTTTTACGTCAGATATTATTATTGATAAAATACTTCAAGCGGTAGAGATTCCATAAATTAGTCTATCGAATAGAATAATGCCGGATAAATAGGTTGGTAATCTCCTCTGTATAGAAATATTCCGTTTTGTGCTAAACGTGATATGGGACATGCTATTGGTAATGCAATATCGCTTTCTCCAGGAGCTTTAGCTGTTATGTTTAATTGCATTTCAAAAATTATTTGCTTATTATCATTTATTTCCAGAAAATAAAATGGTAAACGTGTTCCATAAATACCAATATAACTATCAAAAGGTGTTCTATCAATATCAGAAACAATTTGTGAATATAAAAATTGTTTATTACTTACAATATGTTTATATTCCCAATCAATTTTTCCTTGTTTTGTTTTTTCATCAACATCAAATACAAGCAAACGTGAACCATCTTCTGGGTTTTGGCCGTCGTTTCCGGAATTATCAAATACCATGATCTTATTATTGTCCAAACTTGTCACCGCATGCGGATGATCAGGCCCAAATCCGTTGTTGAATTTTACTATATAAGGCTGTAATTTTGGTATTTCATGTACGTATTGCATATCTTCAGGAATATTGTAAAAATTTCTATTAGCAGCTGGCATCGTATAATTATCTCTAATAGCGATCCATTTTAATTCTCCTGTATCGTAATTGAAGGCAAAAATCCCATGCTGCCGAAATGATAAATATAATATGCGTGATTGCTCATCCAATGATAATGCGTTGATATGAGCCCAATCAATAGCATTTTTCTCTTTAGGCATACCTGGATAAACCCCATCAGAAGCATATTCATTAATAGTATTATTGCTTGAATCAAATGTAAACAATTCCAATCCGGTATAGTCTTTAGGGTTGCCGTTAACACTTTGGCGGATCCAATCTCCAATAAGAATTTCCCGCACTAAATTGCCTTTATTATCTATTTCTATAATTAAATCTTCAACACCATATTGAGATTTATCCAAAATAATAATATTGCTGTTGCTTAAGAATACCATATCGTGGTGAAAACGTTTATCAGCTTGGGGAACATTATTTTTGATTTGATCGTTTAATTTGATAGTTTTAATATTTTTCCCAATTAAATTTATGGTTTTCACTTCGGTTTTTGTAGTCGAAAGATAATTCATTAATATTTGATTATTTGATTCTTTGAATTTTATTCCATGAATTTCTTCTCCAGGCATAAAATACCATCGAATTTTTCCCCAATCATCAATAGCAAGGATGTCTGTTAATTTACCTACGGGATTAATAAAATTTAAAAAGTTTTTTCGATTAGGATCTTTAGGTCTGTTATTTTCAGTAACTGTAATATTATTGATATATTCTGAAGGTTTGTTTGTGACAGCAAGATAGAGTGTTTTTGTTATTGTAGGGGTACTTATAATAACAGTATTAGTTGCTTCAAAATATAATCCTAAAACAGGAAATGATTTTCCATAACCTGTAGGCCATGTATAACTTAGATCAGAATCAGATCCATCTTGACCTTTTACCGTAATAGTAATTGGTTCGTCATTAGTTTTCGATAAGCGAAATTCTGCTGATAGAGGAGCATTTTTATATGGATTTTGAATTAAGTAAGAACTTTTATCATTCACATTGATAAGAGTACCATCTTTAATAGAATCAAGAGTTATATTTTGAGAACATCCAACTAATATTAGAAATAATGCTATTTTTTTCATAATTTCCCCCTAATTTTATATAGTATAGGGAGTTTTTTTTTAAATAGCAAGTTTCTTAAAATAAATAAGGAAAAACTTTATGTTTTTCCTTATTTGATTAAAATAAAAATAACTATTTTTATTGATCTGCTTCTGCGTAATCAGGTAGATTGCCCATCAATTCTTCATATAAATCTTCAATACTTTTCATATCTTCAGTATTATGCAGAATTTCAACTTGTTGAAGCAATTTTTTAGCTCTATATGCTTCTTCAGAATGATCCCTTGAGAGTGAAGTTAAAAAAGGACAAATACCATGTACATTTTCTGATTTTGCTTCTTCTCTGATAGCTGCAATACGATCAATTGCTGTAAATTCCATTTCGAAATATTTTTTTGTGATGTCTACAATATTCATATCTTCTTCAAGCTCATCATATTTATCTAATTCGCGTGCATAGAGAAATGAATGTTCGCAATCTTCGCGTGCTTGTGCGAGGTAATATTGAGCTGCTTTCAAATATCCGGCTTTTTGGCATGCTATGGCCAATTTAATAAAATTATGCACAGCATTCATTTCCTGTAAAACTTCATCTTTCATTAATTTTAATTTCATAACAGACTCCCTTTATGTCTTTTTTTAAGTATAGTAATATTTTCGTTTAAAGACAATTTTTTGTTGTAAATGTTGGTGAATTATGGTATATTTAACACAAGAAGGAGGCTTTTATGTGCTGGGAAAAAATAAAATCAGATCCGTTTGATATATTGGGTATGCATTATATTAATCAGCAGCTTCATTTGAGAGTTTTGGACTTGAATGCTGATTCTGTATCTATTATCAATGCCGAAACGCAGCAATTATACCCCCTGAAAAATAATGGAGAAGGTTTGTGGACAGCTGTACTTGATCAACAACCTTTTCCTTATCGCATATTGTCCACTTATCCCTATAGTGCTAATACTATGTTGGATCCTTATAGCTTTGAGCCTGTAATTAGTGATTTTGATCTTTATCTTTTTAATGAAGGCACCCATAGAAAAGTATGGAATATTATGGGTGCAAACTTTATCACTCATCAAGGTGTTTCGGGAATCTGTTTTGCAGTTTGGGCACCTGCTGCTCTTAGTGTGCGGTTGACTGGTGATTTTAACGGCTGGGATGCTACCCGTTACTTTATGCGACCACGAGGTTCGTCAGGTATTTGGGAAATTTTTATTCCCGAACTTGATGCCGGGCATGCTTATAAGTTTGCTTTAGAACATAAAGATGGTTCTATTCACTTTAAAGCGGATCCTTATGCTGTTTTTGCCGAGCGTCGTCCTAATACAGCATCTATCACCTATGATATTTGCCAGTATGAATGGCACGATAATAATTGGATGCAGACTCGTACTCAATGTATTGATAAACCTTTATCTATTTATGAATGCCACTTAGATTCCTGGATCAAAGACAGTAACGGTAATTCCTTACGTTACAGTAATATTGCTTTGCCACTTGCGGAATATTTGTTGGAACATGGATTTACGCATCTTGAGCTTATGCCTATTACGGAATATCCTTATGATGGATCATGGGGTTATCAGGTAACTGGCTATTTTGCACCTACTTCTCGGTATGGAACTCCTGATGAATTTATGGAATTTGTTGATGTTCTCCATCAAAAAAATATCGGTGTGATTATTGACTGGGTACCTGCGCATTTTCCTCAAGATGATCATGGATTAGAACGTTTTGATGGTACTGCTCTTTATGAGCATGAAGATCCCAGATTAGGATGGCATCAGGATTGGAATACCTATATTTTTAATTACGGTCGCCATGAGGTACGTCAATTTTTAATTGGTAGTGCTTTATATTGGTTGGATATGTTTCATATTGACGGGCTTCGGGTTGACGCGGTTGCCTCGATGTTGTATTTGGATTATTCGCGAAAAGAAGGAGAATGGATACCTAATCGTTTCGGAGGTCGCGAAAATTTAGAAGCGATAGAATTTTTGCAGAGTCTCCATGCTGAAATACAGCGTTATTTTCCTACTGCAATGACTATTGCAGAAGAATCTACTTCTTTTCAAAGTGTTACAGCTCCGACAGACCAAGGAGGACTAGGTTTTACTTATAAGTGGAATATGGGATGGATGAATGATACATTAAAATATTTTTCTCTTGAACCTATTTTTAGGAAATGGCATCATCATGACTTAACATTTTCAATGGTTTATACTTTTCATGAGCGATTTATTTTACCTTTTTCTCATGATGAGGTTGTTCATGGGAAGGGTACACTGCTTAGCAGAATGCCTGGTTCGGAGTGGGAAAAATTTGCTAATCTTCGTTTGATGTTGAGTTACATGTGGTTTCATCCCGGGAAAAAATTGTTGTTTGCAGGACAAGAGTTTGCACCTTGGAATGAATGGGCTGAAACACATTCTATTGATTGGCATTTAAATGCCGATCCTGATCATGCTGGTATTAGATTTTTAATTCGAGATCTTAATAAACTTTATCAAAATCACCCTGCATTATACCAATTTGATTTTGATCCTAAAGCATTCTCTTGGATTGATTGTGATAATATACAAAGCAGACTTTTACAGTGGATAAGGAAAGATATCAATAATGAAGAATTAGTAATAATTCTAAACTTAAATGTTTTAGTTCATGAATCATTTCAAGTAGGCATGCCTAGTAGTGGCTTATGGATTGAAATATTTAATTCTGATCAAGTATTATATGGTGGAACGCATACTATTAATGAAAAGTGTTTTGCAGAAAATGAGCCATGCCAACAGCAACCAGCTAGTATAAAAATAAAAATTCCCCCTTTAGCTGCGTTATGTTTTTACAAAAATATAGCAGCTTCTCGTTAGAAGCTGCTAATTAAGTTATTGGATACAGGAATTTTAAAGTCTGGAAAAATCAAAACTATAAGATATGCCAGCATTCATTTTAAAATGATATGTGGTTGTAGTAGCAACAGCAATATTTCTAGCTTCAAAACGTAATTGACCCCAAATTTCAAAACCATTAATACTGTAAGAAATAGTATTGTTCCATCTAATATATAGATTCTCTAAAAGGATATCACTATAATCCCCAGCAGTACGTAACCCTAAATAAGTTGAAAAATTCCAGTTAGGAGTAAAACCGACACCATATGAAAAACCAAGGTGTACAAAGTCAATAATTCCTCTTCCTTCAAAAGAATCTTGTCCGCCAGTACTATCCCAATATCGACCATACCAATGATTTCCCGTAACAAAAAATTCGAGGTCTCCAATTAGTTTGAAAGTTTGATTTGATGGTAAATTAAAAGTATAGCCAACTGAAGTTCCTAATAATCCTTGTGTATCAAGAAACATACCAACATAACGACCAAATTTAACAAAAACTTTAGCTTTTGCAGTAGTAAAATTAGGTCCACTTTTAGAATAAAGAGCATTTCCTTTAGTGTCATGGGCCCATGTTTGATTTCCAAGTATAACAGCATTAAGACCTGAAGTTAACCATTGAGCATTTGCAAAATTTTGACTATAAGTAATACCAAATTCAGTTTCATTACCAGAAAAACGTTTGACGTTTTTATCAGCATTAAGATTCCCTGAATAGCCATCAAGATTGATAGTCAAATCCTTTTTGACTGCAGGGCTATCTTGAGCAAATACAGGTAATGCAACTGCTAATGCAGCTATTAACATAAAGACTTTACGCATAGATGTCTCCTTATATAATATATTTAGTAGTTTGAAAGAGTTTTTTATTAAAAATTATATATTTAGAAATAATTAACCGAAGAATATAATTGTTGCTAATTATAACATCTTTCATTTTTACTGTCAAGTATAATTTTATTTCAGAGAGTTTTTTTAGTAATTATATACATATTAAATATTTAAATTTAATATGTAGTGTTTAGATTTTTTCTTATTTTTATAAAAATTAGTATCTCATTACAGGAATTTGAGGGTAATTTTCTAATGCTGCAATAATATAACTACCAGGACAACTTTTATTTTTATTGAAATCACAATGATAGATTACTTGAGATATTTCATATGCTTCCAATAAACATTGTAATACAGTAATCTGCAGATCAGTAGGGGATTGTTTCGTGACATCTCCTGATAAGCAAATTCCTAGTGATAATCGGTTTTGTCCTCCATGTTTGCAATGATATTGCTGACCATATAATGCTTCACTTTCATAAAGGGTACCATCTCTTTCAATGATATAGCTATAGCCACAATTTTTCCAACCTAGTCCTTTATGATAACGTTCAATTGAAAGGGCTTGATGACGGTGGTCATATGAAGCAACAGCAGAAGTATGAACCATCATAGGTTTTTTACGCCATATTTCTTGTATTTTAATATTTTTTAAATCTTCTATAATTTTCATTATGATTCCTTATTTTTTAATATTAGTTGAAGAATTTCTTTAACTGTTTCACGGCCTCCGAATCCCATAAGTACCGTTAAAACGCCAATCGCTAGTCCTAAAGAATTTTCCGGGCTTTTTGACGTAAGTGGTAGCCATGCTGTAAAGCCTAAAGATCCTGTTAATACATTAACCCATTCATTAATATTCATAATGTTTTCCTTACAATTATTTTTATATTTATTGATCTACATTTCTATTTATTATTCTAAATCCTACATGAGCAGGCTTGTAAATTTTAATAATACCATAGACATATCCTAATTCGTCTTCCTGTATTTGATTTTCAAATTCTACAATAAAAAAAGATCGGTCTTGTGGAGATCCTAAAATCATTGTTTCTCCTAACTTTTCATCCTCATGGCCTAAGATCCAAGTTTCTTTATAAATTTCTCTAATCTTGAAATTTGTTGTAATAAGATTTCTAAGAATATTTTCAATACCTTCTAAAGTTGAGGAATTCCGTAAAAATGAAAATGCATCTTTTATTCTCTGTCGGAATTGCTTATCATTTTCTAATCTTAGTTGAAATAAGCTTTTTTCTTTGGCACATTCAGAAAGCGAATCGGAGTATTCAGCGAAACATTGTTTGGCTATTAAAAGAGTAGTTTCTAAAATAGATCCGCAATGCTTTACTAATACTTCACAAAATGTACGAAATACTTTAGATGTTTCTAATATGTAGATATGTAAGGATTCTAAAAAGTCACTAAATTTTTGATGCATAATTTACCTCTAATTCTATGGTACCACAACGTACTATTTCAAAATTGCTTATTTGTTGTGCAGGAGTAGAAATCACTACTGATTTTATATTATCTAGTTCAAAAATTTTAGCAATTAAAGCAGAAGGTTCAAAATCTTCCCCTATACCCATGTTTTGGAAATAACTTTCTATTTTTTGATAAATTTCATGGTTTTCTGTTTTTTTGTCACTTAAAAGAACAATTGTTATATTTGGATTAATTAATGTTTCACGAGGATTTTTTACTTGAAGATCCGTACCTATGGGCTTGTTTTTATTAAGGGTATCCTGTACTTTGGCAATTAATGCTGACGAAGCTTGACTGTTACCTTCTGCAGTGATGATAATATCTACAGTTCCTAAGCCGCGTGCTGTTTCAATAATTTTAACATCTTGAACCCCATCAATTTGTTTTGCCCAACTAATATAGGCTGATACATTTGCTCCACTTAAACCTTGCCACAGACTAATACAACGTTCGCGAAGCAATTCATCAGTCTCTTTATCCATTCCTGCTTCTGTTAGTTCATAAAAATTTTCATCTATTCTTTCAATGCCTCTGATTGGGGTTTTAAAAACACTAATAACCGTATTGTTGTATTGGGATCCTGGATTTTCTGCAACTAATAATACTTTAATTTCAGATTCTCCATCTTCAGAACGTACATCATTTTTTACGAGAAAATTATGTGTTAATCCTTTATTACAGAAAATTTTTCCTTTAGGAATTATAATAACACCCGCAGTATTTGTTCTAATAAGCTTAATAGTCCGTTCTGCTTTTTTAGCTTGTTGCCTCTGTAACCCCAATTCTGCGGCTTTCTGATCAAGCCATGTACCTTCAGCAGTTTGTGTAAAGAGATTAGGAAGTATAGTTTTAATTTCTTCATACAGTTTCCATAAAAAATGAATTAATATTTCTAGAATTAAACGGAATACCGATCCTCCACGATAATTATTAACTTGAGGAATATTTTTTTGGGTATATTCAAAAATTTCTGATCGTAATTGTTCTTTTGTTTTTATTTTCATAATTGTATCCTATTTTTAAGGTGTTGACCTGTTAATGTGCTAGTACCATAAATGGTTATATGAAGTTGATTATTTTCAGTTTTAACTTCAACTTGTACAGTAGAAGGATCAAGTCTGTCATCATCTTTTACTGCTTGACTAAGTATTTGCTGCATTTGAAGCATTTGAAAAGGATCATTATTTTCATGAAAGAAATGAATTAAATCAGTTCCGAATTCTTCATCACAAAACAAACTACCAATAGTTGTTTGTAATTTTGTGAAGATATCTTGTATAGTACTATCATCGTTTTCTACTAATATAATGTCTTCTTCTCCTAATTCAATTTCACCATTTTTTAATTTTATATCATTCATAATTTCCTCTGTACTATTCAAACAACATATTTATTTTTTTCTTAATTGATTCCCAAGTAATTATTTGATCAGGACTTATAGATAACATGCCGTCCATAGGGTGCAGTATTTGAATTTTTAAGATTTGCTGAATTATTGCTTCTAATAAATCTTTCAAATTTTGTGATTGATTTTTTAATATAATTTTTTCGCCTAAGCTTAATACAGTTTGTTTTGATTTAATTGTTAAAGCATTATTTTGTGGTTTTCCTTCGCCAATCACATTGACTATAATAGGTTTATTTTTGTCACCATATAAAAAATCAATAATAACTAATGTACCAATTTTAGGTTCTAAAGTAATACTTCCTTGACTACCTACGAAACATGGAATAGCAAGATTGACATATGTAGTTTGAGTTTCTATGCCATGTGCATCTAAAACAATACAATCAGCTCTATAGTCGTTATGAATTTTGTCTATTTTGGCTATTATAGGGAATGCTTTTTCATTTATATGCGACGTATTAAAATTGAGAGTTCATTAATAGTTTCCTGCATAAAAATCCTCCTATGAGTCTAAAAAAAGAGTGATACGTTCTTTATAATAGATAAAGCTTTTTATAATGTAAGTAGAAAGTTCATTGGGAAAACTGACTTGATGACCAATTTCAATTCCTAATAGAGCAGCACAAGTAACTTCATCGAAATAACGTGTACTTATTCCATATCCAATATGAAGAAAAGAATTTTTTACAGTATCAAGAGAATTGCCAATCCATAATGTTTTGTTTTTATCAATGAAATAAATTATTTTTTTCTCTGAATCTTTTTCATAACTTATTATCAAATCATTAAAGACTTCCTCTTTGAAACCATTAAGAATTAATTGGTCAGGTGTAAAATCTTCTAAAAAAAATCGAACTTCTCTTTTAGTAATGTATCTTATTGCTTCTTGATGTGATGTATTTTGAAAAGTTTCTTGGATTTTTTTTATCAAAAAATTCAAAAGAAGCATGAATTTCACCAATACTTTTATCTATAAAAATAATAGTTCCATCAAATATTTGTTCATGAATATTGTTAATAACGAGATCTAATGTTAACATATCTCCTATTGATATAATTTGTGAACTAAGCGTTTCAGGAATAATTTTTATGATGCAATAAGTTTTAGTGTTGTTTTGATGATATCCACATTCTATTTCAAAATGTTGTGTTAATCTTAATGTTCCTATTTTTAAAATATAAGACACATGACTAAGCATTTTTTTTGTCCTTTAGCCATGATACAGTTCTAAAACCTAAAGATACAGAAATAAGATTATTGTTGCTACTATCCCGTGATGTAAATTCTTCCCATAGAACAAAAATTATTCCTCGTGCATTAATATGTATATTACTGATGATAGAAGGTTTAAGAATAGATTTTTTTATTTGAAATAGCCCTTCTAAAATTTCAAGGCTGGCATAAGGATTTTCTCCTATATGGTTTGTAGTAGGTGCATCAATATTAATATATGTTGATTGTGATCCTTTGCTGCTCACTTGATTGTCAATAATATCAAATAAATTTCTGCCATTAATATTGATAGATTGTATAATACAAGGTAAAATAGTGAAATCTAAAGCTATTAATCCTTCTGTATTATCATTTCTTAATTTCATATGAGGTCCTTTATTATTTATCCTTTATAGTATTGATCCTTGTTAAAAATCTTCTCAATTCATTAACACTAGAGTGTTCTAAAACAGTAGTTTTTTCCGCTAACTGTTTCATAAAAGTTTTATGAATGTCAAAAGTTTCGCGGATAAAATAATTTTGTTTTTCAATTTCTGAAAATATTTTTTCTTTAGTAAAAAGTTCCAGATTTTTTTTATGACATTTCCTAATGAATTAAGTATGTTTTGAGGGTAGAGATTTTTTTGTATTTGCTTCAAATGAAAAGAATTATTTATTGGAAATGAGATATTTTTTTGCTGACTAAATCGGAAAAACCAGCCCTTCTTAGTCATACTAGAAGGGCTGTAATGCTTTACGGTATTTTGTAATAATATTTTTTTTCGACTTACTGTTGGAATAATACTAGAAATGTTGTTAGTTAATATTTTATCAATGTAAAATTGGTTTGCGGTTATATTTTTATGATATTGATAATACTGTTTTTGCAGTATTTGCGGAGAAATTATTGAAAATTTTGGGAGTTTTGGGTAGAAACGCTGGATTTTAGGAATTTTGTATTTTTTTACGCGAATAATAGTTTTAGTTTTCACCAATAACCTCCTTTATTACACGTATAATAGCTCGATAAATAATTTCTTCCCATTCTATCATTGCAAGCTGTGCTTGAGTATGCTGTTCATACCAATTCTCTGTTTGTGGATTAAGATCAAGTTCTTCTCTAAGAAAGGCTTTTGTCCTTGTTTTTAGAACTCGTAGATCATTTGCCCAAAGAGTTTCTATATCTCCGCTACCATAAAATTTTCATCTATTCCAGAATCTTTTAATAAAACGTCGAAAATAGGCTTAAAGGCAAGTGGCTTTTCAGCTAAGAGTTTATTAAGTGTGTCATCTAGTGGATATATTAACATTCGACGAACAAACCTTTCCATTCCAAGCATGCTAGTTTCTTCTTGTGTATCAAAATACAAAAGTAGTTCAGTTTTATTGGGTTTTCTAAAATATAGGTCTCCATCATTATGACTGAATTTTAAAATGACAGCTCCTAATTCTTTAGCATCTTTTATTTCTTGATTCATAGTGTTTCCTTAATTTCTTTCAATACTGCCAAAAATACTAAAACTTAAATCTACACTTAATTGAGAATCTCCTTGCTTTGCATCTTCTTTGATATCTGTAAAACGAACACCTGTCAAGCTGATTGTATAAGGTTTATTATCATCTCCGTTTGGATCTGCATAAATAATATTAATAACAGTACTACGTGGATCTAAGTTCAGAATACCACTAGGAGAAGCACTTATCAGTTGATTAAACTCTGTTTTTAGCATTCGCATACTGCCGTTTGCTGACCAATTCCCACTGCCATAAGCAATAGGTTTGTTCCCTTTTCCGTATACAGCATCTGCCCTTTGGCTTTCGCTAAAACTGATACTTGACACACTATATAAATCTTGACTAAGAGGTGCTAGCGATATGCTAATGCTTCCACAATTATAGGTTTTACCGTTGATTATTACTGACATATTCTTCTCCTCCTATTCTTCATACTTATAACCGAAATTTAATACTATTTTTCTGATTATAGGTACACCATATAAACTGATTTCTGTAAGAACTCCATTATTGACGAAATTCTGTCCTGCAGGCACATTAACACTAAAACTAGTAAGTTCTTTAGGATGAGCGCTAGACATTTGAGAAAGACTATGTCGTATGGCAGACACTAAATTTTGAATTCCTATAATACTTGCAGGTGCATGAATATAAGGTAGGCTGGCTGTACGAGCAAGTTTTATAGCTTTGAATACGGTTCTTACTGTTTCTAAGAAACGGTAATCACTAGTTCTATCAGCCATTGTTATGCCGTTTGACCAAAATAATCCTTTTAGACCAGAATAGCTTCTGAGGGTGATAAATCTTGCTTCATCAAGAGTTTTACTTTGTAAATTAGTCCAATTTCGAGGAAATGATATACCTTGAACAACATAATCACGTGTTGCTCCGATACTTTTACTAACACTGCTGTTAATTAATGTACCTAAACAAGCTGGTAGTACTGATCCCCATATTTTCCCTTGATTTGTTGAAATATAGGCAGCTTGGGCAACGACACTCACAAACCGAGAAGATATATCTTTAAAATCTATAATTTTTTGATTGATTGCAGAAGTAAAATCTTCTTCTTGATCAAACGTCGTTTCAAGTAGAAAAATTGCTGGTTTATGTTCCTCAAAAAGATTATCGGACTTTCGTCCCCAGAAAGATACCTCCTCTACAGAGCTATCTTGAGCAATAACAATAAAGTTGATATCATAGATTTCTAATGCTTTGTCAATTGCTTGTTCTAAAGCTTTTAATGATGATTTTGGTCTTGTTGTTTTTAATTTCCACCAATCTCCAATTTCTGAATCTTCTCCTACTGTGACATTAATACCAAAAAAATCTTCTTCTAAATTTTCAGAAATAAATGTATATTCTTGTTTATGTTTAATCTGTACTGAAAATCCCTCTTCTTTTTTTGTGATAGTTATCAGCATATCGTATAAGGGATCGCCATCATATGTTATTTCTGCTGATCCTGATGAGCTTATTAAAGTAGTTTTTCCTTTAATATCTCCTTCAGTGCGCATAGCGAGTACAGAATTTTCTTTCATATATTCTTGTAAAATAGTTAAATGATCGCTTAAAGGTCCGTTACCGAATAATTTTTTGACATCTGATTGACGAGAAAATGGTTGAATCTCTGAACTGCTGGTATTACTATATCCAACAACTAATGCTTGTGGAGAATCTCCAGAGCTTAAGTCTAAAATTCCATCTTTAATTTCTTCTGTAATATTTGCCCACATTATGTGCCTCTTGTTTGTATTTTTTGTGAAATATGCGGTATCAAGCCATATATTGCTTTATTTTTATAAATGTGACTTTCAGCTTCGAAAACGACGATTGCTTTTTGAGGATCAGTAGGAGATGTTTTCAATTTCCATTCTACTTTTATAGGTGAGAGACTAATATATTTATCTCCTGCAAGTAATCCTGTTTTTAAATCTTTGAGTAGGTTTTCTATTCCTGTTTCTAGTTGCTCTAGTTCATGTAGAACAACTATTAGTGAAAACTTTTGCTTGATACGGTATTTTGTTGTTTCTTGAAGACTAGTACGAAATTCATCATTTGATAAATTTGTATCACCAATAATTAATTCTGTGTAAGGAGCAATATCGTAGCCTGGTTCTAAGCGAATTTCTTCTACTCCAAAATGTTTGATACTCAATTCAGTAATTTCTTGTCTTACTGCACGTAACATTACCACTTTTTTCTCCTAAAAGAATAGCAAATTTGATGTTCTTCTTTAGGCATTTTTATTCCTAAGTCCAATTTTCCATTAGCAATCATTTCTAGTGATTTTAAAGCAGAATCTCTATTGTGTTTGATAGTAGTATCGCTAGAATTCTCTGTTAATCCTTTACGAGAAAGTAAACTGTATAGTGTGAGTCTAACACAAATATCTGTTAGCGAAGAAGGAATCTGTTTTAGAGGTAGCATATAAACTTTACCAATATATAAATTAATTTCCTCTTCTGCACGATTAATTGCTAGGTTGATCCGGGAAAGTGCAGTTTCATTACTTTCCCGGCTGTCATCCTTTGCCCAAGATAAAACAGCAGTTCCTTGACATGCATTAAAAATGTCTTCTATACTGCAATATCGTGTTTCTGAATTCTTTTTCATAATTTTTATCCAATTACGTTTTTGAAGAAAAATCCTGCTTCATAGTTACAAACCCCCCAAGCAATATATTCATCAATAGCAGTAATTTGAGTACTAGAACTTTCATCAGTCCATTGTCTAAAGTTTTCATTTGTTAGAGGGCATCGAATAGTAACTCCAAAACTAGGTTTATCCAGACTAATAATCTGTGTAGGAACATAAGCAAGAATGACATCTTGAGACCAAATAAATTCCATATTTCCTTCTGTTTGAATCATAGAATCAGCAATAATAACGCGTTCTACTTCAATAATATGTCCAAAGTCTTCCGGTGTTAGTCCAGCACGTACTTGAGTAAAAGGCACAGCATCAAGAAGATTCTTTTTATAGCGTAATTTTTGCCAAACCGGATCACTAATAATTACAGTATTGGGATAAAAACCAATTTTGCTTTTAATAGTCTGTTTAGCATAAGCAATATGTTCAATAGGATTACTATCTTTATGATCCCATTTTTGAGCAGCTTCCGGTTCTCTAAAATGTCCTATTGTTTCAAAGGTTTCCTTATTACATACTAGCTTCATTTGTTCGTATTCTAAAGAATTCATTAGGTCTTCATATCCAAGTTCTAAACGTTCTTCTTTCAAGATAAGTGCTTTATGTATATCTACTGCACCCATAAGTTCGTCTTTGTCTACTATTGCTTCAATAGTATAACGTTCGGTCTTCATTAATTTTGAAGGTTTTTTATTTTTGTTATAGGAACGTTCTCTATAATTGCGTTTATATTTGTCTAAGCTGAGATGCTTGTTGCCAAGAATAGCGACTTCAAAAACATCACGTATTACTTCTGCTTCGTAGAGAGGAAATAGAGCATAGCTTAAACGTGCTTTTTTAGGGAATTCTTTTACAGACTCTTCTAAAATGGGATGGATTTTTGAAATTTCATTATTAATCATTTTATACCTCTATATATTATTTGAGCTTAGTGCTCATCTGGATTAAATGCATGTGTGTATGCTTCACTGGAACTGTAGCCTTTTGCTTTTAGAGAGAGCATACGTTTAGCGAATTGACGATCTTCGTTGCCATAAACAGAAAATTTTCCGAGTTTTCTTTCTTCATTGAGCAGGCTACTAATAGGTTCGGGAGATGTTTCAACTGGCAAGTCTTCGAATTTCTGTATCAAAAAGAGAATTTGCTATATTATCTTCAAATTCTCCTAGCTTGTTTTCCAATGGAAGTTCAATTTCAGGTTCTTCTTCAATGAATTCTGGAATGATGGATTTGGGTTCATCTGCTAAATCTGAGGAATCAAGGTTGTATGCTTTCATAATGTATTCTTTACTAAATTTAAACCCCATTGCTTGAATTTTGGAATCACGTTCGATACGGAATTTTTCATCAACAGTCTCAGAGATCCATAAGAATTCTACATAGTCTTTTATTCCATTGATTTGACATAAATGACGAATAAGTCTATTAATTACTTCTCCTATAAATGCTTTATCACTGAGAATAATATCCCGACGTACCAATTCAATCATCGAATCGCTTCCCAGCTTGCCTGGAATAGCATCCATTGCCATAGCATGCCAAGAATCATCTTACTTATTTGTTGAGCACAAGCTTCATGGAAGCTCTTGAAGAGAGTATTAGTGCCATTTTTTTCTGTTTTAAGCACTTCAAAACTATCTCCTCCTCCCACTACCATTCCTCCTGAGGAACGAAATTCTTTGATAGCATTGAGCATTTCCTGACGTTTTTGAGGACTGCTAAGTTCTGTTCTTGCTAAAATAGAGTCATCACCAAATCGGTCAACATATGATGCCCAGAGTTCCATACCTCCTTTTAGCCAGGTAGATGTCCAGAAAACACGTGCTAATAGACCTTCCCATAAGGATTTTGAAAACTAGATCTATATTGAACTAATTCTGCTTCTTTTTGTCTGTTACCTATTGTTGTATTAACAGGGGTTCCATCTTTTGCAATTACAAGTTTACGATGTTTATCAAATGCAAACCAAAAACTAGGTAAAGAATATATTTCTTTAAAAAATATTCTATCTCCTACTTGTTCCATGGGGTGGTATAGCACACTAAATCCGTACCATACGGATTCAAAAATCTGCCTCATTAATGTGCTAATGCTAAGATTTTCAAAGTTTTGTTTTACTAATTGTAAAGCTTCTCCTTCACCGTTTAAATACCAATAATCATTTACTATTGCTGATTCTCGAGCTGTCATTGCTGAATGCAATTCTGGGATTATTGCTATTTCATTTAAAGTTTGGGTAGAATTCATTCCCATACCTCTTAGATATGGGAAACTTGGGCTTGGTAAAGCATCCCATAGTGCTAGCATTTTCCTACTAACAAATTGTTCTTCCATAATGCCTCCTTAATGATTTATGTGATAAGTTATGTGATTCTGAATTTTGGAACTCTCGGTAAATAAATAAATTCTTCATTGTTTTTTCTCGAAATTCTAGAAAAAAGATCAAGACAAGCTTCAAGAGCATCAATCCCATCGTCATGTACATTTGGAGAAGGATAAAATAACAACTGTTCAATAATTATTGCTCCTGCTCTTGATGTTTTAAATTCAGGAGAAAAAACCAGTTTCTCTGTTTCTAAATATCCTAATAATCTTGCTATGCGGTATGTTTTGGGTAAATAATGTTTGACTCCTATAAGTGGCAAATTTAATCCTTGTTTTGTTGCATAACGATCCAATTCTTTCATAAAATATGCTTGAAATCAGTTAGTTTCTACTCCAATGTTGAGTATTCTATCTCTATATTTTATGAATAATTGAGTAGCTCTAAGAAAAAATTCATCATCATGTCCTTGTTCTAAGATAGCATCATGTATGCAATATCTACCTTCTATACTGCGAGAAATTAGTACACATGCTTTAAAATCTTGCAATTTATTTCCATCTGTACTTGGATCTATAAACATAAGCATAGGGGAGTCATTTGGATTGCATCCTTCAATAATATGTGTTTCTTTAAACAATGCATTATCATTTATTGGTAAATTTTGATACTCAGCATTAAATGCTCCTATTCCTAAGCTTTGTTTTCTTTTTTCAAGAAAATCAACGGGAAATCTTTCTGGCCATAAACTTTTTAATTTACCGCTTTTTGTGTATAATGCTTGATAAATTTTTCTTTTCCAATTTTTCCAAATTTCTTCTTGACTAGTAAGAATTTTTCCTACAACACTATTTTTCCTTAATATTGTACCTATTAGAACAATTTGGCCATTAGGTGTTAAGGAAGGAATAAGCCCTCTTTGAATAGTATCCAATGATTTTTGAAAATAATAGGGCTAAGTGCCTCTATATCCTTCTCTATGTCGTCGAGAATAATTAAATCGGGTCGATGTTCTCTATAACGAAATCCACGTAATGATTGTTGTCGTCCTCGTGCTAATATTCTTGTATTTCCTATAATAATATCGTTTTGAGAAACTTTTTTTATTTCTATACAAAAATCTTGTTTTAACGGTTTATTATCTTGGAATTCATATAAAATACTTTGTACTAAATCAGTAGCTAAGTCTTCTGTTGAAGAAATAATTAGAATAAAATGTTTTTTGGAAAATATAGCATTCCATAGTACATAGGCAAAACTTACTAGTGTAGATTTTGAAAAACCACGTGGAGCCGCTATTGCAATGTAGGGATGTTTTTCTTCTAATAGATTAATAATTTCCTTATGAAATTGTGGACTTTTTTGATGTGCATAGTGAGTTAAATAATTACGAAAAAAATACCAAAAATTTTTTTCTGTATTTTTTATATGTGTTTTTTGAGAAGTTTTTGGGTTTAATTGAATATGCATATTTCGCAATAATTCAGGGAGTTTTTTCCGGAATTCTCCTAGTGTTGTTTTTTTTGTCATATTTAACTCACTTGCTTATATAAAAATTGCTCAATAAGAAATATTGTTTGAGAAAAATCCTTGTTAGAATATTTTTTCTTAATGAAGGAAATGAATTCTTCCATAACCCGAATTTTTTCACCTAAAGGATCATTTCCATCATGATATTTTTTACGAATCGAAACTAATAAATCTAATGTTGAAAGATTCTCTTTTGTATTTCCTTCTTGATCAATAAGTTTCATATTTTGATGAATTTTTTCTTCAAGCCATGTCATGATATTTGGAATTTTTTTTGATTTTTCATCAAATTAATCCTTTAATGACATTAAGTAATACAATGATAGTGGATATTATTGCTGCTCCTTGGTATACTGCTTTAGTATTGCTTCTAATTCTGCTTTCATGATCATTAATAATTTCATCAATTTGAAGAAATTTTTGAGAAATTTGTTCTTTACTTGGTTCCATAAATGAACGTAGAATGGCATTCATTTCCCGTATGGATGATGAGTTTTCGTGAGTTGCTTTCGTTAGATTTTTAATATCTTCTTCGATCTCTTGCTGACAATTTTCCATCATATGCTCCTACAAAAATATCGAGTAATAAATACTCGATATTAATTATAAGACAAAATTTCAGCTGATTCTTAGAAACATTTAATTTTTAATAACTTTTTTATTATAATTTTTAAACCATTTGTGATATAAAGGAATAAATTTATAAAGAACGCATTATACCTACAACTTCTCCCAATACTTGAAAATTTTTACTCTCGCAATCATCTGGATAAATAGTCATATTTTCAAATTCCGGATTTCTAGGCATAATTAGAACTTTGTCAGGTAAGATTTGAATATCCTTAACAGAACAGGCACCATCAAACATGATCACACAAAGTCCATCATATCCTAATCTAGGACTATCTATTCTATGTACAATTAAGAGGTCTCCATCTTGAATAGTAGGGAGCATACTGTTACCTCTAGCTCTTACAAGAAATAATTCTTTAGGCTGATATCCCTGTAGGAATTTTCTGTCTAAAAAAAAGTTTTCCACATTTGCATCAAAATTAATAATGCCAGTACCAGCGCTTGCAGAAATATCCACTAATGGAATAGCTGTCATTTTTGATTCTAATTCGTCGTTCGATAGAAACATAGATCCTTCTCCTGTTAATATCCATTGAGCATTTATTCCGATATTTTGAATTCTCGATAAACATTCAATGCCTATTTCGGTTTCGTTTGTTTCAATACGTGATAATGATTGTTGAGATATTTTTATGTCATTTGCAAACTCCTTTTGGTTTTTTTTTAAGGCTTTTCGTGCTTCTTTTATTCTTATACCGTATTCCATAATGAACTCCAATATTTTTTACCTAAAAAACAGTTGATTTTTAACTCTAATTCGAGTAAAATAGCGTGTATATTGTATGAGAATTTTTTAATTATTGCAAATTTTAGAACAGTAATTTTTATTTATAGGAGTTTTTTATGCAAAAAACAATTACTAGTCCATGTTTTATTATGGATTATTATTTTAATAATCTTCCGGAGACAGCTGAAATAAAAGAGTGGACTGCAATAGGTCGTCTACAGAATGTAAAAACATTTAAAGTAGGATGTAGCATGTTGACTTTTGCTCATATTGAGCTTGAAAAAGAAAATATTATTGTTCTTATTCCCAATTTTTCACCGTTTCGTGATAGTTTGGTGAGTTATTTAGGTGAAGTTATAGAATTTACTTTATTGTCTTGTAAGGAATTCGGAGAAATAAGGTATATTTTAAGATCACTTAAGCTGACCAAAAAAATAAAAAATAAACCACTTGTTAAACGCCATAAAAGACGCTCTCCTATTCTTAATGCTCTTTTTCGTATTACAGATGATGAGGATGATGAGGATTTTATTCGTACCATTGTTAAAGAAATTGGTCCTGGATCTACAGTGTATTTTCCAAAAATCAAAACAAAAAATTTTCAGGAAAAGATAGTACTTCAAGAAGCAAAAATTTCAGTACAGAATTTTTATGGAGAAAACATATGCCAGTAAACTATAGTACATTAAAAACACTATTTAAGCAGAAATTTGGAGATGAAGGCTTGAAAAATTATTTTATTTTTATGAGTTATTTAGAACAAAAAATAGCATTTGTGCCTTCATTGCGTACTGTTGATATTTTTCTCCGAAATGTTCAAATCAGAAAAATGAAAACCCAGGGAATAAAATCTAAAGATTTAGCTAAACAATTTAAATTAACAGAAGCTCGTGTTACTCAAATTGTCCGTTCTAATCAATAATTCTAATATACTAGCTGCATAATATACCCATTATTAAAATAATGTTCTAAAGTAATTTTTTCTAAAGGTTCAGGATTTTCATACCCTGCTGAAACTCCCATAAAATAAGGTGTAATCAATTGAAAAGAATAATACAGCAAACGATTTTTAGAAGCAACAATAAAAATCGCTGAACGTTGAGCTGGATTTTGTTTGAATAATCTGATAGGGTATGCTTCTTTTGGATACTCAACTAGCTCCCCCATTTTAGCTAGTTGTATTGCTTGTGTGTTGTTGTGAAAAAATATATATAAATCCTCACTACGTTTATAGTCCGAAGCTACCCATACGGTATCGTTAATAATTTTAGAGAAATCGTTTAGATTATTAAAATTGGGTATTTGTTGAGAAGTTGTTGCTTTGAAATTTTGATTAGTAACCGCAGAATTAGTGTTGATTTGTGAAAATATATTGTTATTCAGCAATGTCAAAACTATGAAAACTATAAGCTGTATCATAAGAACCTTCCATGAAATATTGATGTTTTGTTATAGCTATTAGTTATATCGGTTTTTATTCTATACTTTCTTTAGTACTGTATAGTATTTTTTGAGATATTAATATTATGCTATAATTTTTATAGTTGTTTTTTTTACATGATGTTTTAAAATATACTATTTGTTAAGGAAAATAAGTTATGACTGAAGTTTTGGGTTTACAACAAAAAGAGCTCCCTTATTATAAGCGTTGGTTTCGTCACTCTGAAGTTCAACTTTTTGTATGGGAATTAGATATGCAAATCGTACGATTTGCATTTTCATTTAATTATCAAAATTTAGAGTATGTATTTTTATGGGATGCCGATAAAATACAAGATAAACAACGATTCTTATTATGCTTGTCAGATAATATTAAATTACATGAGATTGATGATTTTTCATATGTATCAGTGCGGCATGTCTTGAATGATATTCCTTTCCAACCATCTATTAAAGCTTCTCAGATAGTGGGCAGTGAAAAAAAAATTCTTATGTCTATTGTAAAAAATAATCTTTTATCTTATGGAGAAAAATTACCCTGCAATATAAAGCATTATGTTTTTTGTGCTTTATGGTATTCAGCTTGTTGATTTGTGTTTTTTTTTTCTTTATGCTATGATGAACTATTCTATTTTAGGGATGCTTTATGAAAGCCGCAAAAAAAGTGTTTTTTTTCTTAATGTTTTTTATGGTACCGTCTTTTTCTCAAAATAAAATAGTTTCTCAAAGCCTTTCACTGCAGGAATTAAAAAATGGCATCTCCTTATTCAATGAGAGACGTTATCCTACAGCTATTCAAGCTTTTGAACGTGCATTAGCTTATGAACCGCAAAATTTTGCCGCAAAATATAGGCTTGGGTTATCTTATTTGCATGCAGGATATGCTCAAAATGCGATTCGTGTTTGGGAAGATCTCGTTCATCAAGGAGTTGCTGATCATCATGTACTTCAGAGACTCAATAATCTTTATTTTCTTGTTTCTATGGATAAAGGTTATCAATATGATTATCCTTATGTGTTCCGAGAATTTTTTGACGGGTTTACGGAAGCAGGTCATGCATTAATTCGACCTTCATTTATTACATATGATAAATATAAAGATTTAAAATTTGTGTCTTCGGCATCTACTGGTCTGGTTTTGGAAATTGATTCTGCCAATACCATAAAACAAAAATACGGCTCGCGATTTTTTCGCTCTTCTCTTTTAAAAATGCCTATGGGTTTAGTTTTATTAGATCACTTGCTTTTTGTAGCTGATTTTAAACAAGATAAAATTTTTGTTTTTAATAGGAATCTAACAGGCACACAGGCATGGAATTTCGGAAAGACAGGAACGGAGCCGGGACAACTCTCAGGTCCTATGGGTATGATGTTAGGGCTTGATGGATATCTTTATATTGTTGAGAATGGTAATGGACGTATTCAAAAAATGTCTACTAATGGAACTTCTATTAGTATATTTGGTAAAGATATTTTGTTTCGGCCTACAGATATTGAGCTTATTGGGGATAAAATTTTTGTTTCTGATATCAGTCATAGTGGTGAAGGACGTATTATAGTTTTTGATATAGATGGAAACTTTGAAAGCACATTTGGGGAATCTTTTTTGTCGGAGCCTAGAGGGCTTTTTCGAGATGGACAAACTTTATATATTTCTGATGCAAAAAATGGTCTTTTTCTTTATAATATCGAGCTTCAGACTGCAACATCTTTTTCTGTTCAAGATGATAAATTAAGTTATCCATTTGATCTACTGAAGGATAAAGACAGTATTATTGTACGTACGGATTTTAATTCTCAGATGTTAGGCATTTACAGTCCGTTGCAAGGTATATATGGTAATTTGTCTATTGACATTCCTCAGATTATTACAGAAAATTACCCATATATTTATGCCTTGTTGCGTGTGAGAAATAAAGATGGTACTCCTCTTACAGGAATTACATCTGAAGAATTAACAGTAAAAGAATTTGATACAACTCTTGCAAGACCTATTCTTCAGGGTACCACAAAATTTCGTTCAAATATGTTGGTTTCTTTTGTTATTGATCGTAGTAAATCGATGGATCCTTATATGCCGCAACTAGAATATTATATTAAAACATTTTTATCGAATATGTCCGGAGATGATTTATTGGATATAAAAATAGTAGATGATAGAATATATTCTTTTCCTCGTCAGCAGGCTTCTATAGGAGCTCCTTGGTATACAATAACTAATCATAAAACACAAGACAAACTTTCTCAAGATTTCGATATAGCTATTTATGATTCAATTACTGCTTTGTTAAATAATTTGAGAAATAGGGCAATTGTTGTGTTCACATCAGGAGAAGGTGGTAATCAAACATTCGAAACATATGGATCAGATATTTTGAAGACTTATGCTGATCAAAATAGTATTCCTATTTATGTGGTTAATTTTTCTTCCGGGAATAGGTCATTTTGGGAAAATTTGACGAAAGGATCGCATGGCAAATATTTTAATGCACGCACTCAGGCAAATCAAATTCTTAATTTATATTCTCAAATAAAAGATTCACCACCCTTAGAATATTTAGTAGAATTTTCTTCATTAGATTACCGTAAAAATCCGGGAATTTGGGTGGATTTATCACTAGCATTGAATAGATCTGGAGTAAGTGGCATTGCTTTGAGCGGATATTTTGTTCCTATGCAAACAAAGACAAGTTTGTCAACTAATGATCTATTTCGATAAGTTTTTAGTAGATAGTATTTATTTGAACATCTTGATAAAAGAATCCTAATATTGCTTCATAGTTGCAACCCTGTAAAGCCATTGCTTCGGCATCCCATTGACCCATACCTACACCATGTCCATATCCTGTTCCAACAATAGTTACAGTTCCGTCTTTTATGGGAGAAATCTTTGCTAAAGTGCTTTTCATTTTTGTTTGGCCTAAAAATTGTCTTAATTTGTATCCGTCTATTAGGGCTATGTGACCAGTTGAATCTTGTATTTTTATTTTATCGATACGTCCAGAGCTAAACTTTGTAGCAACTTCAAATAAAACAATATCTCCCATGAGTCCATATTCGTTTTTAATGGTTTCTAACTCTAATTCAATGGACCATTGCTTTGAAGGATCTTTCTCTTGGATATAAGATGGTTTCCCTGCTAAGTATGGCGATGGATCTAATATCTCACTCCCTGATGATAAACTACCTCCTGATGATGAATGAAAGTATGATTTAATCAGTGAACCGTTATATGTAATTACTTGACCTGCGGTTTCTGAAACAATTTTTGATACCCGATGATTTTCTACTTTGGTCCCTAAATATACCTGAGAACGTGTATCTGAATATAAATCGAAATCCGTTTTGCTTCGATCTTTATTTCGTACTTGGTAAAGGGCATAAGTACGTGATGCAATTGTTTGTGCTTTTAGTGTTTCATATGACCATGAAGGATAAATTTCTTTTGGAACCACACTGAAAAGATATTCTTCAATATTGATATAATTAATCATGCTCAATCGGCCGTCTTCACGTAAAATAACAAAACTGCCACGATAATGATCTCCATTAACTTCGAACGATCTTAACCCTTTTACTGTTATTTTATCTGTTTCCAAGAGGCGTCCGTTAACAGTTATTCCATCGTTGTGGTAGGCTAGAAGCATATTTCCTGAGGTAATAATGCTTTTATCTTGAGTTTCGAAAATATACCGAGAATCTGGTTTAACTGCGAATTCTTGATCATGTTTGATCAGAACACGAACATCAATATTTAATGCAGATATACCGCGTACTTCTTTGATACAAGCGGTTAAATTTGTGAGTAATAATAAATTTAAAAGGAAAAAGAAAATTTTCTGCATAATGTTCTCGCGAATATTTGAATTTTTATCGGTAAAATTATCTATTGAACTTGAGATTATTTTGATTTTGCTTGATTTTTTGTTAGTAAATAAGTATAATGTTAAAAATTAAGGATATTGTTAATGCAATGTGTATATGAATGTAATCCTCGCCGTTTTGAGCGTTTATTAACTATTTTAGCTATGAATAATAATCTGAATCCGAATTCTACTGAAGAGTTAGAATCTTTATATCAATTTTTACATGATTATGATCATAGTTCTATTTTGAGAAAAATTCCTTCTAATGTCAGAAACCGGATTTTAATAAGAGCTTTTGAAAATATTTATGGAATTCAAAAAGAAGCTGATGTACTAGTTCAAATACTATCAAAATCTATTAAAAATCGACCTTTTGAACAAATGTATAAAATGGATCGTAATCTTCTTATGCTAGGAGCATTTGAGTTGCGTCATAATGATACGGAACCTAATATTATTATCAAAGAAATACTGATTATTAGTGATTTATTAGGAAATCAAAAAGCAGGAAGTTATTTATCCGGTATTTTAAAAACGTTGGCGTTTGGAGAACGTATATCAATTCCTTTTAAGGTACCTATAAAGCCAAGACCTAAGATTAAACTTAAAAAATCATCATCTACACTTCCGTTATTATGAGAATTTTATGCAGGCATTTAATAAATTGTTAGATATTATAATAACTTTACGCAGTGAGAAGGGTTGTCCGTGGGATAGAAAACAAACACTTAAATCGTTAATGATTCCTTTATTAGAAGAATATTTTGAATTAGGTGATGCTGTTCAGAATGAAGATTCTCAAGAAATCCGCGAAGAAATAGGTGATGTATTTTTTATGATCTTATTAATTGGATATATTGCAGAACAGCAAGGTATAGCATCGCTTACGGAAATTATGGATGATGCAAGTAATAAATTGATATACCGTCATCCTCATGTATTTGCAGATATGACCCTACAGACTGAAGAACAGGTTATAAAAAATTGGGAAATGCTTAAACAACAAGAAAAGTCGCATAGAACCAGTATTTTTGATGGAATTCCTAAAAGTCTTCCTGCTTCGCTTAGGTTTGAAAAAATAAAACGCAAAATATCTCAACAATCTCATGATTTGAAGCAATTTAAAACTGATGAAAATAATGTCCAATCTCAATTGAAAAATTTGCTTATTGATTTAAGTATGGAAGGATATAATATTAATGAATTGATACATCAAGTAGTTGAAGACATAATCCAGCAATATAATAATCGGTAGTTTTCATATTTTATCAATCATGCGTTCTACTTGCATTTCAAGATCCCTTATCGTACTATTGTTAAATAGTGTATAATCAGCAGGCTCATTAATAATTTCCATTTGGTTGTCTAAAACACTATGGATCCATTCAGGTGTATGCCCGCGCATAAGCAGTCGCGTAACAAGCTTAGTATGGTCAATGCATACTTTAATTAAACTGGTATGTGGGATACTGTTTTTAACACGAAAGAAAAATGCCCCTTCAATAACACTATTTTGGGTTGTTGTATCCAGTAAAGCTAAAGTTTTGTTAATAATATGCGGGTAACTAAAAGCATTTAATTTGAGAAGTGCTGTTTTATCATTAAAAACTTTGTTTCCCAGCTTTTTTCTATCGACAATTCCATAATCATCTACCATGTCTTTGCCAAATTCCTGTATGATTATTTCTGAAAATTCTTCTAAAACTTGATAACCTAAAATATCTTGATTAATAACGAAATATCCATATTTTTCATGAAGAATACGAGCAACCGTACTTTTGCCGCTACCGGCTTGTCCAAATAAACCGAGAATTTTCCTTTGATTTGGTAAGTCACTTGTCTGCATAGTATAGGGAACCTCCTCATTTTATTTATTTTTTTGAGAAGGTTGAGGAAAAATTGTCATCATTAATCCTAAAAGGATACACCCACTGACAATAAATGTATCAGCTAGGTTGAAAGTATACCAGCGATAGGACTTAATACCAAAATCTAAAAAATCAACTACATAACCATGGATAATACGGTCAATGATATTCCCCATAGCTCCACCAAAAATCATCATTAGAGCTACTTTTGAAGCCTTATATGCTTTTTCTTGTACGAGTATGTTGAGATTACGGTAAAAATAAAATAAAATCCATAAAGCAGCTAGTGATGTAATGCTTAATATCACTACAGTATATGGTATAGGCAGGTTATTCAGCAATCCAAAAGTAATCCCGTAATTTCTTACATAAGTAATCCGGAAAAAATCTCCTAATACTTCTATAGAATTGCTAATAGGGTAAGGCTGATTTTTTGTGTAGCTAAGCACCCAATTTTTTGCTGTTAAATCAAGTATAGTAACTATTGGTGCTATCAATAAAAATAAAATATTTTTTTTCATATTGTCCTCATGATTAATTGATGATATTTTCTTGACATCTTAGGCATAAGCCTTGTATATTAACATCATCTTTATGATGCCAACAGCGTTCACAACGGGTTTTATTACTTTTGAATGTAGAAATGAAAATTTTAGGGTGAGAAATTTCTTGATATTGATTTTTAATATGAATCAATTCTTGACTGTTATTTTGTTTTAATTCTAATTCAGAGACCATCAGCATCTCAGAGATAGTATCTTGATATTCTTTTAACATTTCAATATTAGAAGTTTTAAGGATGATACCTGCCTCTAATGATGATCCAATTATTCCTTGGTCCCGTAATTTTTGTAATTCTAATTGTGCTTCTTCGCGTATATACTCCAGAATGGTAAAAACATCTGCCAATTTCTTATTTTCCCACTCTTTAGGCAGATAATTACGCGAAAGTAAATGAACTGATTCTAATTTGTTGTTCAATTCAGCATGATCGTAAACTTCTTCCATAGTAAAGACAAGTACTGGTGACAACATAGTCATTAATTCTTTGAGGATGTAGAATAAGACTGTTTGAGCAGATAATCTTTTAGAAGAATGTGGCGCTAAAATATAAAGCCTATCTTTTAAGATATCAAAATATTGGCTGCTTAATTCTATGATACAGAAGTTGAAAATCTCACGATAAGCACGATGAAATTGATATTTTTCCATAAATTTATCTGTGGTTTCTTTTAATAGGTATAGTTTATGAAGCATGTATTGATCTAGTGGTTCGAGATGAGAATAATCTAGAATATCATTTTCTGTAAAATTATAAAGATTTCCCAGCATATAACGAAATGTATTTCTCAATTTTCGGTATAAATCAATTGTTTTTTGGATTATATTTTTTCCGATACGTAAATCTTTTGTAAAATCTTCTGTTACTACCCATAGTCTGAGAATATCTGCTCCAAATTTTTTCGTAATCTCTTCCGGTGCAACAGTATTACCTAAACTTTTATGCATTTGTCTACCTTCTTCATCTAAAACCCAACCATGAGTTAAAATACTTTTAAAAGAAGCGTAATTGTGAAGAGCGATAGAATTCCATAAAGATGCTTGAAACCATCCCCGATATTGATCAGATCCTTCTAAATAAAGATCTGCTGGGCAGTTTAATTCAGAATTTGAATCTAGTACAGCAAAGTGAGAAGTCCCCGAATCAAACCATACATCAAGAATATCTTCTTCTTTTTTGAATATATCATTTCCGCATTCGCATGATGGTACAGTGCCTAAGATTTCTTGCAAAATAGTGTTAGCGCTATTACCTAACCAATATTCCAGTCCATGTGTCTGTACTTTCTTAGCAATTTGATTAATAAGTTCTTCATTAATAAGAATGTTGCTACAATGGTTGCAGTAAAATGCTGGGATAGGTACACCCCACTTGCGTTGCCGAGAAATACACCAATCAGGCCTATTGATGAGCATATTTTTAAGTCGTTCTTCTCCCCATTGTGGGGTCCATTGAACTGCTGGTAAAGCACTTAAAGCTTGCTGGGTAAGCATAAGGTCTGACACTCGGAAAAACCATTGTGGTTTTGTGCGAAAAATTAATGGTGTTTTTGCTCGCCAGTCGTGAGGATAGGAATGTTTAATAATACTTGCATGCCAAATTAATCCTTTTCCAGCAAGAAATTCAACAATTTTCGGATTTGCATCGAATATATATTCACCTTCCCACTCAGGCACTTCTTTTGTAAAGCGGCCACTATCATCTACAGGTGACAGCGTAGGCAGATTGTATTTTTGCCCTGTAATAAAATCGTCAGGGCCGTGGCCGGGAGCTGTATGGACAATACCAGTACCTGTATCCATAGTAACATAATCGGCAAAAACCACAACAGATTCCCGATCAATCCATGGATGTTTAACTTTAAGAGCTTCAATATCTTTCTTGTCAAGTTTTGATGATGAAACACCTTGCATATTGTTGGCATTCAAAACTGCCTCTTTGAGGGGGTCTGCAATGATAATTTTACGGCCATTCTGCAATGTTAATTCTACATAATCTGCTTCTGGATGGAATGCAACAGCCGTATTAGCAGGCAGAGTCCAAGGAGTGGTAGTCCAAATAACAACATAAGTATTGGCTTTATTTTCAACAGGAAATAAAACGTAAATTGCAGGAGAAGTATGTTCTTGATACTCGACTTCGGCATCAGCAAGCGCCGTACGCGATACAGGAGACCAATAGATCGGGCGTTCTCCTCGATAGATGTATCCCTTGCCTACAAGAATGCCAAATGCTTTCATAATTGATGCTTCGTATTGGTTGCTCATGGTAAGGTAAGGATGCTGCCAATCTCCGTCTACACCAAGCCTGATAAAACTGGTTTTCTGTTTTTCGACAAAATTCCAAGCATAAGCACGGCATTTTTCTCTGAGTTCAATATCACTCAATTTTTGAGCTTCAATGCCAAGGGATTTTAATGTATTCAACTCTATAGGTAGGCCATGACAATCCCAACCGGGTATATATGGTGTCTGATAACCTTGACTGTATCGGTAACGACATATTATATCCTTGAGAATTTTGTTAAGAGCTGTACCTACATGAATATTCCCGTTTGCATAAGGTGGTCCGTCGTGGAGAATGAATTTGGGAGCATTGTTTCTGGCTTGAAGTTTTTTATTATAAAGATCGATTGACTCCCATTTTGCAAGGATTTTCGGTTCTTTTTCCACTAAACCAGCTCTCATATCAAAGTCAGTCTTAGGAAGATTAACGGGAAATTTTTCTTTTTTACTCATTTTTGCCCCAGCAAATACTCATTTGTAACAATTATAACACATATGTTTCTAAATTTCAAGCATCTATTTATTGTAAATTAATGTAAAAAATTATAGTAAAACATAAAATTACGCTCAAGTTTTCAATAAATGTTCTCCGAAAAATAGAGCAAATATGTGTACTATTGGTTAAAATATGAAATTGGGGAGGAAAAAGAAAAATAGCGTTTGCTTTACCGCTGAACGTAAAGTAAAAAATCTCTACAAAACATGATTCAAGGAGGATATCATGATCATTAACAACAACATTAGCGCTATCTTCGGCAACAGACAGTTGGCCTTAGACAATGCCATGTTGAACAAAAATATGGAGAAACTTTCTTCAGGTTTTCGTATCAACAGAGCTGGCGACGATGCTTCTGGTTTGGCAGTGTCCGAGAAGATGCGTACTCAGATTCGCGGTTTGAATCAGGCTTTACGAAACACTCAGGATGGTGTTTCGTTTATCCAGACTACCGAAGGATATCTGCAGGAAGTTACCAATGCTTTGCAACGGATCCGTGAATTGGCTATCCAAGGTGCTAACGGGATTTATTCTGATGAAGACCGAGGATATATCCAAGTAGAAGTCGAGCAGATGGTGGACGAAATCAATCGTGTTGGTTCTCAAGCTCAGTTCAATGGTTTGAAAATGTTGACAGGCTTGTTTGCAAAGCCCACGGCAGATTCAACTCCTCCTTCGGAAATGTATCTGCATTTGGGTGCAAATATGGATGAGCGTGTTCAAGTGTACATTGCGACAATGAATAGCTTTTCATTAGGCTTGCAAAACGAGGCAACTAATGAAATTGTATCCGTATCAACACAGGATCAAGCAAACTTGACGATTGGCATGATTGATCAGGCTCTCCGCCGAGTAAATTCTCAACGTGCTGATCTAGGAGGCTACCAAAATCGCCTTGAATCTGCATCACGCAGTATTATGGTTGGTGCGGAAAATCTCCAAGCTGCTGAATCTCGTATCCGTGATACAGATATGGCGCGTGAATCCAGTATGCTTGCTAAAAACCAAGTTTTGACTCAAGCGGCTATCGCAATGCTTGCTCAGGCCAACCAGCAGCCGCAAGCAGTCCTGCAGCTTCTTAGGTAACGCTGAATCAGATGCCGTTTTCTCATGAAAACGGCTTATCATGTAGTATTGTGATTTTTGGTTTCGTTTCCTCTTAACCGTACTTTTTTTATCTTGAGAAGGGACGTTTTTCTTCATCATGGACGAGTTAAGGTTCAAGGAGGAAACGAGCCATGATTATTAATAATAATATTAGTTCAATTTTTGCCAATAGGCAGCTTACAATTGTTGATGGCAAACTGTCGAAAGATATGGAACAACTTTCTTCAGGTTTGCGGATCAACAAAGCCGGTGATGATGCTTCGGGTCTTGCTGTTTCCGAAAAAATGCGCACACAGATCCGTGGTTTGAACCAGGCTATGCGTAATATACAGGATGCGACGTCCTTTATCCAGACCACCGAAGGCTACCTTCAAGAAATTACTAACTCGCTGCAACGGGTGCGTGAACTCTCTGTACAAGGTGCCAACGGTATCTATACGGATGAAGACCGAGGATATTTGAATGTAGAGATTGGGTTGGTAGTTGATGAAATCGACCGCGTAGCCCAGACAGCTCAATTTAATACGCTTCATATGCTTGATGGCAGATTTGCACAAGCCACCGTCCCTCAAGAAGGAGAAGGTGCTAATCCTGCGATAACCGGTGCAGGAATTTTGTTCCAAATAGGCCCAAACCAAGACAATAACGTGCGAACGTATATTAGTCAGCTCAGTGCGAAAGGGTTGGGTCTCCGTGACAATGACGGTAATGTCACTATCGGAACCACAACGGCTGATCAGGCCAATTCTTCGATAGGTCTTATTGACAAGGCTCTTCGGGAAACCACCAGCCAGCGAACCGAACTCGGTGCTTACCAGAACAGGTTTGAAAGCTTGTATCAGGGTTTGTATATTGCCTTTGAAAATACGACAGCAGCTGAATCCCGTATCCGCGACACCAATATGGCTAAAGCAGTGAGCGAATTGGTGAAAAACCAAATTCTCACGCAAAGTACGGTATCGATGCTGGCGCAGGCTAATCTCAAACCTCAAATGCTTCTAACCTTGCTTCAATAAAACTAGAAAAAAACGCTCTCTTCTCAATGCCCCCGTTTGGGGGCTATTTTTTATAAAATTGTTTTTTTCATATAAGCATGATGAGGATGTTCTAATGCAGGATCTTTTTCCAGTATAAGGGCTGCATCCTGAACGGCAGCACTAAGAATTTTACTATCTCTGCTTAGATCGGCAAGTTTGAAGATCGGATCTCCGGTTTGGCGGGTACCTAAAATTTCGCCAGCTCCCCGCAGTTGAAGGTCGGCTTCTGCAATAGCAAAACCGTCCAGCGTATTTTCGAAAATTTCAAGCCTCTCATTCGACTCTTCGTTGCTGCGGTTAATGGCAATACAGTATGATTGGTGTTGACTGCGCCCAACTCTGCCACGCAGCTGATGTAACTGAGCCAATCCAAAACGTTCTGCGTTTTCGATGATCATTATTGTTGCATTAGGAATGTCTATTCCTACTTCAATAACGGTTGTTGCCGTTAGGATATCGATTTTTTTTTCGGCGAAATCTTTCATTACAGCGTCTTTTTCTTCCTGGCTCATTCGACCATGTACTAGTCCTATTTTGTATTGTTTGAGTGTTTCGGAGAAATAAGCAGCTGTTTCTTCGGCAGATTGGACTTTATTAAGTGACTCGCTTTCCTCGATTAGCGGACAAACAACAAATGCTTGACGTCCTGCGTAGATTTCCTGTTTTAGTAACTCGAAAACTTTCTTATAATCCGAAGCATTCACAATGATAGTTTTAATTTGCTGCCGGTCTTTGGGCAGTTCGTCAATGACGGAAATACCCAAATCCCCATGTAAAGCCAAACTCATTGTACGTGGAATGGGAGTTGCAGACATCAGTAGGACATCAACTCCACTACCTTTATCGATTAAAGCGCGCCGTTGTTCCACACCGAATTTATGTTGTTCGTCGATAACAGCCAACCCAAGACCTGCATAATATACGTCTTCTTGAAATAGTGCATGCGTACCTACAATTAATTTTAATTCCCCATTTTTCAGTTTTTCTAAAACAGAAACACGTTCCTTAGCAGACGTGCTTCCCGTAAGCAACATGCATTCAAAGCCGAGTTGCTGCGTAATTTGTTGAATTTTTTTATAATGTTGAAAAGCAAGAACTTCTGTCGGTACCAGAAATGCGCTTTGGTGGTTATTTTCAGCTGCTATAAGCATGCTAGCTAAGGCAACAGTAGTTTTTCCCGAGCCTACGTCCCCTTGGAGCAAGCGGTTCATGGGTGCTGGGGAATTAAGATCGTCTGCTATTTCTTTAATGACTCTATTCTGAGCATCGGTGAGTCGGAATGGCAGATTAGAAAAAAGTTGATTTAAAATGCTTTGAGAGTTATATTGTCGAGGTTTAGGAGAATTTTGATTAGCTGATTTTTGTAATCCCAGTGCTGTCCGCAGAAATAAAAATTCTTCATAAGCTCCATATTGGCGTGCTTTTTCGATAGCGGGGAAATCTTCAGGGAAATGTAGTTGATGAAGCGCTTCGAATTTAGTATAAAGTTTTCTTTTTTTTATGAAAAAATGTGGGATTGGTTCGGCAATGTTATCACGGAGTATTGAGAATGCTTTGCGTATCAGTTTATGAAGCTCTTTTTGGCGAAGACCTTCTGTAAGCTTGTAGATTGGCAAAATTTTGCCTGTTAACCGTTGTTCCTCGGCTGTGTCTACAGATTCAAACTCAAAATTACTTGTCTGAATCGTATTATAGCGAAATTCAAAGCGCCCAAAAATATAAAATTCATTGCCAACAGGCATACTCTTGGCTAAACCGTAGTGATTAAAGCCTACTAATACGGCTTGGGACGATTGATCTTTAATAATAACTTTTGTTTGAGATTTGTTATTCCAAAAAAAAGTTTCATGGCGTTCAACAGTTGCTTTGATAGTACCCGGTATTTGTTTCAGAAGCAGATCGGCAATCGTAGATATAGTGGAACGATCCTCATAACGGACAGGATAGTATTCAAGTAGGTCTTCCAAATACTGGATTCCTATCCGGCTAAGCAAATAGGACTGGCGTGCTGTAAAATATTCTGATATATGAGTTTGAGTCTGTGTTTTCAAATGTATATGCATTGAATTGAAATTATTAAAGTGTTACCTTCATCAGCAATTCTCCTGTATGGACATTGCCTGAGTCTCTGATAATTTCTAGTTTTGATTTATTAGGCTTTTCAACAATAATCAATGGTGTCATAAGGGTGGAAGTTTTGCTTTTAAGAAAGTTGATATCAAGTTCTAATAAAGGCGTACCGGCTTTGTATTCTCCTTGGAGCGAAACCAATGCCTTAAAACCTTGCCCTTTAAGTTCTACAGTATTCATGCCGACATGAATAAGAGCTTCGACACCTTGAGACATCAGCATAATAGCATGTAAAGTATGAAAAATATCAATAGTACCGTCAAAGGGCATGCAAATAATATTATTTTGCGGCAGAATGCAGATCCCATCGCCCATTATACCCTGAGCAAATGCAATATCTGGAGTTTCTGCCAATGGAAAAACTTCTCCATCGATTGGGGAGAGAAATTCCAATTGTTTTTTTTTGAAAATATCGAACATGATGCCCTCCATGATTGATTATTTATTTTATAATATTTACACGTTTAACGCAAATATTTTTAAGATTATTGTTGTTTTTCCTGTAAACTTGATTAAATTTTTAAATGACGTATAATTTTATAATAGTTTTGAGAATTTAGAGGTTTGAGTGAATATAGTGATTATGCCAAATAGGCAAAGAATTATTATTCAGGCAGCGAAATTTTTGGTTTCTGCAATTAATGAATTCAAGCCTTCACGTAAAAATCCTTTTGTTCTGGGCTTGTCGACTGGGGCTACGGTATTAAGTATTTGTGGAGAATTGGTTTGCCAGTTTGAAATGGGGAAAATTTCTTTTGAGCATGTTGTTATTTTTACTGCTGGTGAATATTTAGGTGTTTCCGAAGTTGATAAGGATTCTTATTCTTATCGTATTTATCATGAATTTTTTTCAAAGGTTAATCTTCCTTCTTCCCAAATATTTACCTTAAACGGCCAATCTGCCGATATTAATCAGGAATGTATACACTACGAACAGCTAATTCAGCAATATGGAGGATTGGAATTGTTTTTGGGGTCGTTGGGCGAAAATGGGAATCTTGCTTTTAATGAGCCAGGTTCTGCATTATTATCTTCTACGCGGTTAAAAACACTCAATAGCGAAACAATACGTGCTGATGCTCGTTTTTTTCATAATAATACTTCCAAAGTACCTATGCAAGCTCTAACTATAGGAATTAAAACCATTTATGATGCGCGAAAAATCCTTATTGTTGTGTATGGTACTCATAAAGCGTTTGCGGTTCGTCAGTGTTTGGAGCAGGAAATTTCTGCAATGCATCCGGCATCATTTTTGCAGCTTCACCCGCAAACCACTTTTATGATCGATAAAGTTGCAGGACGGAAATTATCGCTGGATCAAACATTTTCTGAAATTTGACTATAAAAACAACTGCTATTATTTTTTTGTGAGAGAGTTTTTCAAAGAGGTGTTTATGCGTCTAATTATTACAAAAGAGCAAACTGGTGATTGGTCTGCATATTATATTGCAAAAACAATACTTGAATTCAAGCCTTCTGCAGAAAATCCTTTTACATTAGGTATTCCTGGGGGGTTGACTCCTCTGCCTATGTACCAGCGTTTGATTTCCTTCTACAAGGATGGCGTTATTGATTTTGAGCATGTACACTTTTTCAGTACGGGGGATTATATTGGGCTTCCTGAAGACAGTGCCTATAGTTTTTCAAGGTTTATCCACGAGCATTTTTTTCAATATCTCGATATACCGCCATCTCGCTTGCATTTTCTTAATGGTTCTGCAAAGGATCTTAAACAAGAAGCTCTTAATTATGAGAAATTGATACAATCTTTTGGCGGAATTCGATTGTGGGTATGTGGTTTAGGGGATGATGCGCATGTTGCGTTTAATGAACCCGGTTCTTCTCTGCAGTCCCGTACCCGTGATAAAGAATTGACATTCGAAACCCGAGTAGCTAATGCAAAATTTTTTAACGGCGATATTGATCAAGTTCCATTTTCAGCAATGACGATAGGATTAGGTACACTTTTGGATGCTCAAGAAATTATTGTATTAGCACAGGGGCATGCAAAAGCTCAAGCATTGGCATTGGGCATTGAAGGTGGTGTTAATCATATGTATCCTGTATCGGCGTTGCAGTTGCATCCTAAAATGACGTTTGTAGCCGATGAAGAAGCTGTGTCAGAACTGCGCGTACGTACCTATCGTTATCACAAAGAAGTTGAAAAACGCAGTTTGCATCCTAAGATTTTAATTAAAGGGCTTTATAAAGCGTATTATGCATTGACAAATGCGCGTATTTTCAATGGAGAAAAATTTATTGAAAATGCCTGTATTATTATCGAAAACGATACAATTAAAAGTGTAGAAAAAAATTTGCCCCTTGATACTGTGATTACAAAAATTGATATGCAAGGCCGGATTTTGACACCGGGATATATCGATTTGCAACTGAATGGTTGTGGGGGTGCTGATGTTAATGATGATATTTCACTGGACACACTTAAAGTGATGTATCAAACCTGTCTCAAGCATGGAGTTACGAATATGGCTCCGACATTGATTACTACTTCCGATGAGCGTATGCTTGAAGCAATAGATCTCATTAATTATCTCAAAAAACCTGAACTTTTGGGGATTATTGCCTGGCATTTTGAGGGGCCATATCTGTCGCCGATAAAAAAAGGCGTGCATGAACAAAAATATATACGAAAACCATCTCAGGAAATGTTAGATCGCATTATTCAGGCAGGAACTGCCCGTAAAATTGTTACGTTGGCCCCTGAAGAAAATACCGGAGAAGATATTAAAAAACTAGCCGATGCCGGAATTATTGTGTCTATGGGTCACACAAACGGTACTTATGAAGAAATTAATCAAAAAATTCCGTTCGGTATTACGATGGTTACTCACTTGTATAATGCGATGCGGCCTTTTGATTCGCGTGAACCAGGGGCATTAGGCGCTGTCCTCGACAGTAAGACAATGTATGCGGGCATCATAGCTGATGGGGTGCATTGTAATTATGCATCGGTTGATATTGCTTACAAAACATTGGGAGAACGGCTTTTTTTAGTCAGCGATGCTGTGTTGCCAGCTGGAACAGATATGGAATTTTTTACTTTTGCGGGACGCACGATTGCTCATAGGGATGGGAAATGCTTTGCCGAAGATGGTACACTTTCGGGAGCGGCAACGATGTTGGATCAATGTGTACGGAATGTGGTGAATCGGGTAGGGATACCTATGGAGCATGCACTGAAAATGGCATCTGCCATTCCTGCGAAGGCGATTAATTTGGATCATCAATATGGTTACATCAAACCCAGCTATAAGGCAAATATCACGGTTCTTGATGATGATTTATTTGTAAAAGGGGTAATAGAGAATGGTAGATATCTCAGTATGGAAGAATAACTTTAGATAAAATAAAAGTGAGGAGCTCTCATGAGTATAGAAATTAAAGGTACACCGGCATGTCCTGGCATTGTAGAAGGGGAAGTTTTTATTTTTTCAGAACCTGAAATTGTCTTGAATCAAAAGCCTATTGCAGAATCTCAAGTAGAAAATGAAATTAATTTGTTTTTGGAAGGTCGCAAAAAGGCAAAAAATCAGCTTGAAACAATTAAAACAATTACTTTAAAAAATATTGGCCCGGAAGAAGCAGAAATTTTTGATGGGCATATAGAAATCCTCATGGATGAAGGCATGGAAGAAGAGGTAAAACTTTTAATAAAAAGTGATCTGATGGCTGCCGATTTTGCAGCACAAAAAGTTGCTGATCAGTATATAGCAATGTTCCAAAATATGGATGACGAATATATGAGCGCCAGAGCTGCCGATATGAAAGATATTTTCCGGAGACTTATTGCTAATATTTTGGATATTCATATTCCCTCACTAATTGAAATTGATGCTCCTGTTATTGTTGTGGCGTTTGATTTAACACCTTCGGATACAGCCCAAATGGATAAGACAAAAGTTTTAGGGTTTATTACGGCTGAGGGAGGACCGACATCGCATGTGGCTATTATGTCACGAACATTGATGATTCCAGCGGTTGTAGGTGCAAAAGGTATTTTAGAAAAAACTAATAACGGTGATTCTATGATTCTAGATGCTCAATCGGGAATAGCAATTATTGATCCCACACAGGGTGAAGTTGAAAAATATCAGGCAAAAGCCGGAGAATTTGCGGAAGAAATTCGAAGACTCCGTGCATTAAAGGAACTTCCTGCAGTTACAAAGGATGGATTTGAAATGATATTAGCTGCTAATGTCGGTACAGATATTGATGCATTGCCAGCGCTTGAACAAGGAGCTCAGGGGGTTGGGCTCTATCGTACAGAATTTTTATACATGGACCGTTCTAATTGGCCTACTGAAGAAGAACAGACCATTGCATATTCCAATGTTGTGAGAGCTTTTGATGGGCAGTTGGTTGTGATCCGCACGCTGGATATCGGAGGCGATAAAAGTCTTGATTATTTCAAGTTTCCTCATGAATTGAATCCTTTTTTAGGGTGGAGAGCATTACGTATTTGTTTGGATAAGAAGGATATTTTTAAGACTCAGTTGCGTGCCATATTGCAAGCATCAGCACTGGGGCCTATTGGCATTATGTATCCTATGGTGATTTCGGTGAGCGAAGTCGAACAAGCTAATGCTCTGCTTCAGGAGTGTAAAAATGAACTGGCAATGGAAGGCATACCTTTTGGCGACGATATTCAACAAGGGGTTATGATAGAAACGCCAGCTGCTGCTATGATAGCAGGTGAGTTAGCGGAAATTGTTGATTTTTTCAGTTTTGGAACTAATGATTTAACACAATATACCTTAGCAGTAGACCGAGGAAATCCTCATATCACTGAATTATACGATTCATTTCATCCGGCAGTGCTTCGTTTGATGGCTGAAGCAACTCAGGATGCGCTTGCTAAAAATGCTTGGGTAGGTGTATGTGGAGAGTTAGGTGGAGATCCTTTAGCGTCATTGTTTTTCCTGGGGATTGGAGTTAAAGAACTTAGTATGAGTGCCATCAATATTCCCAAAGTTAAAGAAATTATTCGCAATACTACAATGGTAGAAGCACGTGAAATTGCGCAAAAAGTGTTGTCTTTAGGAAATGGCAGCGAAATACGTGAATATTTGAAAAAAGTAATAAACCAAAAATAATTTATAAGGAGAATAGTTATGATTTCTGAGAAAATCACTATTGTTAATAATACAGGATTACATACCCGACCGGGAAATGAATTGATAAAACTGATTAAAAGTTTTCCTGGAATATCGGTTCAAATTGAAAAAGGCGAGAAAAAAATTAATGCTTCCTCTTTGCTACAGGTGATGTCTCTCGGAATCAAAAAAGATGATGTCATTACAATAACAGTCACAGGAGTTGATGAGTCGAATGAAAACCAAGTGATGAATTCGTTAAAAGAATTTTTTGCAACTCTTAAAGATTAAAGTTGACAAGATAAAGATATCTTTTTTAGGTGGAATTATGACGGAAGAAAAATATGAAGAAATGGTGATGGGACTAGTTGGTTTTGCAGGGGAAGGACGCAGCTTAGCATTGGAAGCTCTGAAATGTTTAAGAACAAATGACTTTAAACAAGCGGATGAATTGTTAAATCAAGCAAGGCAAGCGTTGTTAGAAGCACACCATATCCAAACGGATTTGATTCAAGCAGAAATAAATGGTGAAGCAATGCCTACAACGTTGCTGATGATTCACGCGCAAGATCATTTAATGATAGCAATGCTGGCTTGCGATCTAATTGAAGAAATGATCGCTATAAGAAAGACAAATCCATAAAATTATTTGAATTTTTGAAATACGGATTTATATTCATTTCCTGTAGATGTTAAAGTAATTTGTCCTGCTTGAATTTGTTTGCGAATGTAGTTTTCTATGGCGACTTCTGCGCGTTGCATTCGGATTGCTTCTTCTATTTTGGATACAGCTTCTTCGTAAGTAAGAGTTCTAGGTGCAATTATTTCCAGTATCTTAAATGTTAGATAAGTAGCTTGCCCTGTCGACTGTAAAGGAATAGGTTGAGGAATGTAAATTCCTTTATTCGGCTGAATTTTGATAACTTCTCCTCCTAAAGGAATACTTTTTTGTAGAGCGATGCCAAGGATTTCTTCAGGAATTTGTTTTTGTTGTACTAAGATATCCGGAGTGAATAATCCTGTCCGTCCGGAATACTTTGTGAATTTTAGGGAACTGTATTTTCGTCTCATTGCATTGAAATCACTACTAGTGTTAAGGTCTGTTGCTAAATTAGCCATTTGAGTTTCAATATCGGAAAGCTGTGATAATGATAATTTTGAAGAAGCCTCTACCGCAAAAATAATAAGATCCATCTTAGGAAACGGTGAATCTTTGAGTTCAGCTTTATATTGCTTATAAAAGTTCATCTTTTCCTTATCAGGAATCGGTGTATTGATAGCTGCTTTGATATATGCATCGCCAAAAATCATGCCGCGTTTTACCTTATCTGTTTTGACATTCATGCCATAAATATCAGGAAATTTGTTATATAAGTCTGCTCTTTGTTTAGCACCTGGCTGGGAAGGGTTATTCGTAAGATTGTTAATAGTTTTTCTAAATTCTATTTCATCCATATAATATTCAGGAGAATTCTCCGCTAAAACCAGTAATGATGACATCGTGATCAGCTGTTCTAATGCTGAGTTAACGGAAGGACGTTTGCCTGTTGTGACCTGTTGAAAATCACGCATTTGTTGAATATCATAACTAGTAATAGCAATATCTCCAACAGTTGCTATTGTTTGTATGGATGTCTGTGCAAATCCACTGCTTACATAAAAAATTGATAACAATAATAGTTTTTTCATTAGAACTCCTTGTGGGCTAAATTTTTGTGACATTCCATGAACAAGAAATACCTAGGATATTATCTGATAATGTCTGCCATAAAGTGTTATGCTCTGTACAAAAAAAAGTAGTTCTAGGGAAGCTGTTAGACGATATAGCAATATTATGATTAAATTCTTTTATTACCGCTTTCGGTGAATCGATGAGTGTGATTCTCGGATATAGTTGTTGAATGAGAGATTTTATTAAACTGTAATGCGTGCAGCCCAAAATTACAACTTCTATGTTGTCTCTAAACATCGAAAAATATTGTACTAAACATGATTGTAGTTGTTTTTCATCACCTGCTTCGATCAGCGGAACCAAATGAGGTGAAGCAATTTGATGAACTTTGGTTCCTGGACTTCGCTTTTGTATTTTTTGTTTGTAAGCTTCTGAAGAAGTGGTAAAGGAAGTGGCTAGAATTCCTACTTTAGTGGGCATACCTGTCTCCTCAAATAACTCCTTAATTGTCGGATCTACCATTTCTATTATAGGTATTTTATGTAATTTTGTCAACAGGCTGTGGGCTGAGATGCTAGCGGTGTTACATGCGATAATCAAACCTTTACATTCGCCGAGGCTGGTAAGGAAGCGGGCGTTTTTTAAGGCAAAATCTTGAATTTGACTGCATGATTTATTTCCGTAAGGGAGATTTTTATTATCTGCCAAATAGACAAATTCTTCGTTTGGAAACTGTTCTTGCAAGGCTTTGAGGATAGTCAGACCACCAAGACCTGAATCAAAAATACCTGTAAATGCCATTATTCAACCTTTTTCGAAAATTAAGCTCTTATATTTTAAGCGAATTATATTATTTCGTCAATATTTGACACTTGAATTATTTTAGTTTAGAATTTTAATAATAGAACAATCAAAACAAGAGGTGGATTGTGGGCATATTTGAAGCACTTCCAGAATCGAGTTATCTAAAAAAACTCCTCCTTGGTGAAGATCCTACATTTGTGGAGCGTTTCCTGAACGTAAAACAAAAATTTGAAACTGCTGTTGATAAAGAAGATAAAAGGATCTTAAAAGATCAATTTACAGATTTGTTTTGGGACTTATATGGTCGCATTGCACTGAAAGTAGGACCTAGTTTGAGCAATGCCAAGCGTTTATTTTTACGTTATGGTTTGGTGGACCTCCGGTACCTTACTCCTGAGGATCAAAAATTTATTTTAGAACAGCCGTTAACACCAGTGGATTATGCTAATGAGACGATATTTTTTGTGGATGAGTGGCTGCAAGGCATTGCTGAAGGTCATATTAAAGCTTCCGCAACAGATGAAACCGAAAGTAAACCTAAATCCGCATCTGTGTTGCTGGGGCAGATATCTGCAAAACGTGAAAAAGCAGAATCATTAATGCATGTTGAAAGGGAACGTTATAATCGTTTTTTCCTTGAACGCCGAGAATGTATTAAGCGTTTAGCGAACATAGCGGAACATTTGCAAGAGCTGTCAAAAGATGAAGAATTAGGTATTGAAGGCATGTTTTCACCGGAACAAATAAAGATGGTAGATGATTTGTCTGCGATACAAAAAGATATCCGAAGATTGCATAAGGATATGATAGCTTCTGTGCGTGTTATTGCAAAGGCTCATGAGCAAATTAAAGATGCGCTTGCCGAGGAAGAACCTGTATTAGCAGCAGGGTCATTTTCTGTGGGGGCTGAAGTTATCAGTCGTGAAGTACAAGCGGTTCGCCAAATGGCAAAAATGACCGTAGGCAAACAAGGAAATCAATTTCCTTTTTTAAGTTCCAGTGTGATGCCCAAGGAATCGAGAGATTACCTATTTCGCAATGTTGTGAAGAAAAAACTCCAATATTGGTTAGAATTGGATCCAGAAGCATTTAATCGTACTTATAAAGGAGAAACATTAAATATTCCTCCATATATTATTTTGGTTCCTGGATATGGTACAATCGGAGCATGTTGGGAACCGCTTGATAGTAATAATAAACAGTTTGGACGAGGCAGGATTGCATTGCCAATTTTTACACGTATGCCTGATGTTTCTATATTGTCTGCGGTTGGAGATCTTAGGTGGCAGGCAGCAAAAGAAATTGCTTCTTATTATTGGATGGAAGAAGGTCTGACGGGCCGTTATTATGAATATTATTTGTCTGCAAAGCTTAAAGGAGATCTACGGCATCATTTTATTAATGATTATCTTCTCTGGATGACTAAAGAAACTCAAGGTATGCAGAAACTTGAAAAAGATGCGCGTTTTGTTTTTTGGCGGTATGTGCCTCTGCCTGATGAGAAAAAAATCTGGCTCAGCAAAAAAGGATATTATTATAATCAGCTCTGGGAAAACGAACTTACTTGGCGTCAAGGTCAGGCAAATAAATAAAATTTAATGCTGCCATTTTTTCCAATATTTCTTGAGGATACGGTTATAAGCAATATATGTTAAAATAAAACGTAATATCTCCTCAATGAGGATTGCAATCCATACTCCTTTAATGCCTGATTTGATATAAAAAATCATCCAGTAAACAATAAAAACTCTTAAACTTGATACAAAAAAACTGATAAAAAGATTGTATTTTCCATAACCTATAGCATTTAGAGTACTCATATTGATGCCAACAGGAATAGCAACAATTATTATTGCTATGATCCAGAGCATGTTATCAACAGTTGAGTTAATGAGATAAGAGTCGTTTGTGAACAAACCTATAATAGGTGTGCGGAATAAATAAAAAGTAGCAATAATTACGGTTCCTAAAAGCCATTTGACCTGCCACATTGAACGTAGCGTTGCTAAGATGCGGTCTTTTCGTTTTGCCCCGAAGGAGCGTCCCATTAATGATAAATTGGCGACATCGAAGCCGTAAAGTACACGATAACTCATATCACTCAGTAATAGTCCGATATTGAGAACAGCTCCTCCAAAAAGTACTGTTTTGTTGAGCATCGAAACTACAACAGATGTAGATATTGTCCAGATCATTTGAGTGATTGCCCAGGGAATCCCAAGTTTTAAGCGTGGCATAAGAAAAAAATGGAGCTTATTCCAAGAAGAAGTTTTAATTTTAAGGAAATTATGGTGCCAAAAATATAAACTCAGAATAGAAGCACCGATAAATTCAGCAATAACAGTAGCAAGAGCAGCGCCTTTGATGCCTAATTCGGGAATGCTACCAAATCCCCAAATAAATATGGGATCAAGAATAATATTGATAGTGGTTTGTACAAGGGTGACTAACATAATGATCCGGGTATTGCCAAGGGCTTCCAGAATACAAGCAGGAGCCCCTAAAAGCAAAAATCGAAACAAATATAGCCATGATACAGTATATACATAATCAGAAGCATCATTTAGTGCTTTTCCTTGAAGGCTCATGATGATGCCAATGCGTTCACCTGAACTCTGCCAGAAAAAAAAATATAGAATTGCCATTACAAAAGCAATAAAGAATGTAGTTTGAGCGGTTTGAGTGGCTTGATGATGACGCTTAGCGCCTATGCCTTGAGCAATTAAAATGGTAGTTGCTGCAGACAGCCCCACCCATAGTGATTCTATCGTCCAAAATGGAAAGATAATGGACGATAATGCCGTTAAGCTTTCACTGTTGTATTGGCCGATGTACATTGTATCTACGATCTGCTGGATATATTGAGAAAGCGTCCGTAAACTAGCAGGCAGTCCAATACCCCATACGAGTGGATTAATTCGTTTTGCTAATGCTTTGACATGCCTGGGCATGATGCACCTCTGAAGAATTTCATTTATTATAATAGTCTTTTTTACAAAAAATCAAGCAATTAAGAAAATTAATTTTTTTGAAAACAAATTTTAATTTCTAATAATTTAAATAGTTAAACTTTTAACCTGGATTTTTTTCTAAAAAAATTAACTAAAAGTTTGTGCAATTTTATTTTTTTTCTTGCTGTCCGAGTCAACGTATATAGTGTTTCTCCTATTAATGGAAATTCTTGAAGTGTATGCCTTATTTTTTTAAGGGGAATTTTCATAGTGTGCATAAAATATAATAAATCAATAATACTATTTGCATGATTTCCCAAGCACCAAGCTCCTACAATATATCCTTTGTAGCAAAAAATTTTCATAAGGGATTCATGTTCTGTATCTGGAAGGAAATTCGTTAATTCGTATATTTTAAGATTCTTCCCGAATTTATGCAGTGCTTGTATTTCATCTAAACCACAGAAAGCATATTCCCAATCTTCAACAATTGCTTGAGGAAGGCAATGGGAATCTGATTTTCTTTTCAGCCAGGGGAATTTAATATTCCATATTGCCAAGTACCCTTCTATAATGGATGCATATGCTGAATTTATTGAGTTTTTTGTACAGCCTACCGCAAAAATATTTTTTTGAGAAGTTTGCAAATATTCGTTGATAGTAATTTCTTGTTTTGTATATTCTATGTTTGCTTTTTTCAAATTCAATTGTTCAATATCAGGTATGTAATTGTCGGCAATCATGATTTTTTTTGCTTTTACTGTGTATTGAGAATCCTGTTTTTTGTAAGTAATACATTCTGGTTCTACATGAGTAATCGTTGCTCCTGTGATGAGCTTAATACCGGCATCTTTAAGCTTAGTTTGTATATTTTTTTGAATTCTCGGATCTGTAAAAATGTTTTCTTTTTGTTCTAATATGATAACTTGACATCCTAACCGAGCTAAAACTTCTGAAAGCTCCAATGTAATAGCTCCACATCCAATAAAAATAATTGATTGAGGGATGGATTTCTGAAGAAAAAAATTCTGAAAAGTCAAATAAGAGATAGTATCTAATCCATTAATAGCAGGAATTTCTAAGATACTTTCTAGAGCAATAATAAATTTTTTAGCAGTGAAAATATCACAGCCTATGGAAATTTGTGTTGGCGAAATAAATTGCACTGAATCTTTTATAATATAAAGATTTTTTTCTTCTTCCAAGCGTTTGGATTCTTGGATATAATCTTGTTGTATCTGTAATTGTACTTTTGTGAAAGTATCTTTGGGAGGGTCTTTTTCTTTTGACAAATTAGATAATATTTGTATGGATTTTTTTGCTGCATGGAGAGTTATAGTACTACTATTAGCATAATCTACAATTAATGTCTTTTTTCCTGCTTGAGCATTTTCAACAGCCGCTGCTATTCCTGCAGGGGTTTTTCCGATAATAATAATGTCAAATTGTTGCATGTTGATCCTCTTTGCCTATAGGCATTAAATTTTAAAAAATTTATAAAAAGTTTGTGATTTAAGATAATCTATCTATGATTGTGATATCAAGATTTTTTTTGTTTTTTATAAGAGGTAGCTTTTTATTGAATAGTTAGAAAAAAAGAAATTTGTGTTATTTTCTTATTTAGAGTAAAATTAAGTTTATTTTTAGGAGGATAAAATGAAAAAACTAATATTACATATTTTTTTTATGATGTGGGTGGTTCCTATGTTTAGTCAAGAAGTATTAACAAAAGAATCCCCAGTTTCTTTGGAAGAGACTTTGAAAGTTGTCGAATCTACACTGAAGAGCAATAATTTTACTATATTTGCGAAAATTGATCAGGCTGACGCTGCTAAAAAAGCTGGCCTATCTATGAATCCTGGAGTGGTATTCATTTTTGGCAATCCTAAAGTCGGCGCTTCTTTGATGCAGGAAAATCCTGTTTGGGTATTGGATTTGCCTCTTAAAGTAGCTGTATACCAGGATTCGAATAATATCACTTATATTTCGACATTTGATATGAAAAAAATTGCTAAAAGAAATAAATTATCAAAAACTCAAATGCCAAAAATTCAAGCAATGGTTGATTTTTTGGAAAAATTATTAACAATTCGGTAATTTTGTTAAGAAGTCTACATTGACATATTTTCTAAATGCTTTATAATGTAATTTTATAAGGTGGAATTTATGAAGAAGTTTCTAATTACCGGTGCATTGGGTCAAATTGGAACAGAATTAGCATTATTTTTGTCTGAGCGCTATGGAGCGGATCAGGTTATTATTTCTGATAGAGAATCTAATCTAAAACATCAAGCTATTAAGGATTTATCCTTTGAACAGCTTGATGTTTTAGATTTTGATCATTTTTGTAACATAGTACAGAAACGTAAAATTAATTATATTATTCATTTAGCAGCTATTTTGTCTGCAACAGGTGAAACAAATCCTCAAAAACTCTGGCAAATTAATATGACTGGTTTGTATCATGCTTTAGAAGCAGCGCGACAGTTTCAATGTGGTATTTTTACACCTAGCTCTATTGCGGTTTTTGGAGCAGGTACTCCTTCAAAATGTACGCCTCAAGATACTATTATGCGGCCTTCAACAATCTATGGAATCAGTAAGTTATCCGGTGAACTTTTATGTGACTACTATTTTGAACGGTTTAATGTGGATACTCGTGGTGTGCGTTTTCCTGGCTTGGTTTCTTATAAAGCTCCTCCAGGGGGTGGAACAACCGATTATGCGGTAGATATTTTTTACCAGGCACTTCAATCAGGTGTTTATCGATGCCCGTTACGTCAAGATACTTGTATGGATATGATGTATATGGATGATGCATTGGAAGCCATAGTACAATTAATAGAAGCAGATCCTACTAAGCTTAAGCATCGGAATGCATTTAATGTATCAGCAATGAGTTTTTCACCTAAGGAAATAGCGGAGGAAATAAAAAAATATATTCCTAACTTTAGAATTAATTATGAAATCAATCCGGTACTGCAGAAAATTGCTGACAGTTGGCCGAAGTCGTTGGATACTTCTGCAGCGCAGGAAGAATGGGGATTTTCTCCGCGTTATAATCTTGAAGCAACAACCCGAGTAATGATTTCTCATTTAAAAGAAAAAATAGGGGTCTGATAATGTCTGATTTTCTGAAATCAAAAGTAGACGGTTTGAAAAAAGACAGTGTTTTTCGTGCACTTAATGTTTTGGAAGGACCTAATGAAGCTTTAGAGATTGTCAATGGGAAAGAAGTTATCAATCTTTGTTCTAATAATTATTTGGGATTTGCGAATCATCCCCGGCTTAAGCGTGCCAATATCGAAGCAATAGAAAAATATGGAGTTGGTGCAGGGGCTGTTCGAACTATTAATGGCAATTCAGATCTGCATGAAGAATTAGATCGACGTTTGGCTCAATTCAAAAACGAAGAATATGTGCATCATTTTCAATCAGGACTTAACTGTAATATGGGTGCTATTGCGGCAATCACAGATGAGAATGATTTGATTCTTAGTGACGAGTTGAATCATGCTAGTATTATTGACGGTATGCGCTTAAGTAAGGCTGCTCGTCGTGTTTTTCGTCATGCAGATATGAATCACTTAGAAGAAATTCTCAAATCGGAACGTCATAAATATCAAAAAGTATTGATCATTAGTGATGGTGTATTTTCTATGGATGGAGATATTGTTCCCCTTAAAGATCTGGTTAATATTGCTAAGAATTACGATGCTCTTACTTATATTGATGATGCTCATGGTTCTGGAGTTCTTGGAAAACATGGACGTGGAACTATTGATTATTTTGGTATGCACAAGCAAGTGGATCTTATTGTTGGCACTTTGTCGAAGGCGATTGGCGTAATCGGTGGGTATATTGCTGGTTCAAAAAGTCTTTATGAATGGATGAATCACCGTGCGCGTCCGGTTTTATTTAGTACGGCGTTACCTCCTGGATGTGTTGCAGCGGTAATCGAAGCGCTTACTATGTTGGAAGAGAGTGATCAATATACACAAAAATTATGGGATAATACGCTGTTTTTTCAGAAAGAAATCCAAAATGCCGGTTTTTCGATTGGCAAAACCCAAACTCCTATTACACCGATTCATATCGGGGAAGAGGCAAAAGCTTTGGAAGTCAGCAAGAAATTATTTGATAAAGGAATTTATGCATCTGCTATTGTCTTTCCTACAGTGCCGCGTGGCACAGCCCGCATTAGAGCAATGATCAGTGCAGGGCATACAAGAGAGCAACTCAAATATGTTGTTAGAGCTTTTAGTGAAATCCGTAATGAATTGAATTTTTAGAATTGGGGGGAGATTATGAAAAAATATTTATTTTTTTTATTATTGACTACATGCAGCTTCCCAAAGCAGCATGTTTTTGATAATCGCTGGATTGATGACTATGAAAATATCCCTCTTGATTTCAAAATAGGCCAAATGTTGATGCTTGGTTTTTATGGTAGTGATGTCAATGAGGAAATCCGGCACTATATTGAGGATTTACATATTGGTGGTGTGGTTTTGTTTAATCGCAGCAATCCTCAGGAACGTGCTAATATTATTTCTCCTGATCAGGTTAAAAAACTTAATCAAGAACTACAAGATTTGGCTTATGTTAAATTATTTATTTCTGTAGATGAAGAAGGTGGTAAGGTAGCTCGGCTTAACAGTAATAATGGTTTTTATACGCCTCCATCCCCAAAGGAATTAGGAGAAAAAAATGATACAAATATTACTTACCATGAGTCGCGAAAAATTGCTGAAATGCTTAAAAAATATGGTTTTAACTGGAATTATGTGCCTACTGTTGATGTTGATATCAATGCTGAAAATCCTATTATCGGTAAATTAGGGAGAGCTTTTTCAGCTGATCCTGTAGTTGTGGCAGATCAAGCTTATGCTTTTGTATTGGGGCATCAGGATGAGGGAATTATTACGTCGTTGAAACATTTTCCCGGGCACGGCAGCTCTGTTGAGGATTCACATGAAGACTTGGTCGATATTACCAAAACTTACGATAAGATAGAATTATACCCGTATGAAGAGCTGATTAAAAAAGGATACAATGAAACAGTTTTAGTAGGTCATTTGATCGATCGCCGGATTGATCAAAAATATCCTGCTTCTTTATCGCAAAATTTTATTCAAAAGATGCTCCGTCAAGACTTGGGTTTTCAAGGTGTTGTCATTACTGATGATCTTAATATGGGTGCGATTAATGGACAAAAACTTTCTTTGGAAGAAATTTTAGTATCCGTTATTAATGCTGGAGTGGATATTGTCATGTATGCTAACAATTTAGGTCCTTATTATAAGGATTTTGCTGATGATGCGGTTTCTTTAGTGCGTAAAAATGTAGAAAATGGAAAAATTTCTCAAGATGCTATTGATCAAGCATATCTTCGTGTAATGAGGCTGAAAAAGGAAAAGCTATATTAAATATCGATTTACTTGAATTTTAATGAAAAAAGAATTATAATGTTAATCAATCAAAGAAAGGAAATGCTATATGACTCAAATGCAGTTAGCTTCTATGATAGATCATACTTTATTAAAAGCTGATGTATTGCCACAAGATATTAAAAGAATTTGCCATGAAGCGCAACAGTATCAATTTGCTAGTGTATGTGTGAATCCTATGTATGTGCCTTTAGCGTCACGTATTCTAAAGCAATCAGATGTAAAAGTATGTACAGTTGTAGGCTTTCCTTTGGGTGCTACAACAACCGCTATCAAAGTCAGCGAGGCTATTGATGCTATCGGTAAAGGTGCTGATGAAATCGATATGGTTATGCCTATCGGACTTTTACGGGCTAATATGCTAGAAGAATGTCGTTATGATATAGAACAAGCAGTTTTAGCAAGCCATTCACAAGGAGCTTTAGTTAAAGTAATTTTGGAAGTATGTTATTTAACGGATAATGAAATTAAAATTATCAGTGAGATATGTTTAGATGCAGGAGCAGACTTTATTAAAACATCCACGGGTTTTGGTACGAGTGGAGCTACTATGGAACGTGTTAAATTGATGAAATCCTTATGTGGTAATGTTATGAAAGTTAAGGCTTCTGGAGGTATTCGTACTTATGATGATGCGTTAAATATGATTGAAGCAGGTGCGGATCGCTTGGGTACTAGCAATTCTATAGCAATAATAGAAAAAATAAGTTCTGTTGACTCAATATATTAAAAAAAGAGATAATTTTTAAAATCAAAATTTAAAAATTATCTTGACAATAAAGTCTTTTTGATGGTATAATATTATCAATAAGTGCCTATAGCTCAGCTGGATAGAGCATTGGATTGCGGTTCCAAAGGTCTTAGGTTCGACTCCTAATAGGCACGAAAAATCCCTTATAAAAATAAGGGATTTTTTACAATTCATTAGAACAAGGACTATTGTTTAATAATTCTTGTAAATTTTGATAAGAAATCTGGATCATATTAGTCAAAGCTTCTTGTGTGTAGGAACCTATATGTGGTGTGATTAGCACTTGCGGATATAAATCCATCAATATACTAATATCTTTGTTAGGTATTATTTGATCCTTCCAGTTTTGAAAAAAAATCTGAGATTCATCTTCAATAGTATCTGTTCCAAAATATCCTAAATGGTTACTTTTCAAACTCTTAATAATGGCATTAATGTCTTGAAGTTCTCCGCGGGCTGTATTAATCAGAATCGATCCCTTTTTCATTTTTTTAAGAAAATCTTCGTTAATGAAATGATAATTCTTGTCAGGAATGTAAGGACAGTGTAATGTAATAATATCAGATTGTAATAAAATGTCATCCAGAGGTAACAAAGAATATTGTTGTGCTTCTATGCTGGGTGAAGGATCGTGACCTATTACTGAAGCCCCTAAACTTTGAAATAAACGTGCAACAGTCAAGCCTATTTTTCCCATGCCAATAATGCCTACAGTACATGATCGGATCTCTTTTGAAAACATAATTTCATCAATGGTAAAATTTCCAGCTTGAGTCCTATGAGTTGTATAACTGAGATGGCGAAGAAAATTCATACTCATACTAATGACTAATTCTGCAATAGCATTTGGTGAATAATAGGGTACATATGCCATTTTGATGCCTAAATTTCGTGCATATTCTATGTCAATATGATTATACCCTACAGTTCGTGTTAACAAATATTTGATATTATAAGAAGCAAATTTGTTAAGAATAGTTTCATCTGCAAAACAGTTTGCTCTAAGCAATACAGCATCATGTTTTTGTGCTAAGCTAGTGTTTTTCGGGGAAAGCAGCTCTGAGACAAGTGTCAATTCGTAATTAAAATTTTTATTTAACTCTTCAAAATAGTTCACTTCTACAGGTCGTACGCCAAAACATATTAATTTTACAGCCATATTATTTTTGAATGATGGACAGTGCTAAATCAAGAATTTTATCACCGTTCATACTGCCATAAACATCCATTGGAATAGATGCAATGGGAATATTAGGAAGATTATTTTGTAATTCTTCTGTCATATAACGAGCTTGTGGTCCAAGAAGGACTATATCTGCATTTTCAAAATCTGATGGATTCGAAGAAACCGGTAAAGCATGAATAGTCAGATCAAGGGATCGTTTTTTTGCTGCATCTTCGACTTTCTTCACTAGTAAGCTCGTCGACATACCTGCAAAACATGCTAAGATAATATGCATAAACTACTCTCCTTTTTCTTCTTTTACTTTTTTGTTGTCTAATATATTGATAAACGGCATCCAAATCAAACCTACGACGATCATATCTAATAATTGCATTAAACCACCGCTAATGTCTCCTGTGATGAGAAATCCTTGTAAAATAGGAGGTGTTGGCCACGGAACAATGATACCAGTAGGTTTTGCTACAATTCCGGTATACATTAGTAAATAGTTAATAATACAAATAGCCACAGGACCAAGTACTAAAGGTATAAATGTAAAGGGGTTCAGTACAATAGGAATGCCAAATAAAATAGGCTCATTAATATTGAATAATCCGGGTAATACAGATAATTTTCCTATTTCTTTGTATTGATTAGATTTAGCTCGTATTGCCAGGATAGCGGCAACAATAAGTGTTGCGCCGGCTCCTCCAATATGAATCATATCAAAAAATTGTTCTGTAATAATATTGGGAGGGAGCTGGCCATTTTGAATAGCTTGGAGGTTGGCATCTTGGAGTGGCAGCCAAAATGGACGCATAACACCATTGACAATAGCACCTCCGTTAAGCCCTAGCATCCACAGCACTGAAATTGCAGAAACTGTACCGATAGCTCCCCATAAATTATTAGCGACCATACGTGATAAAGGAGCTGCAACAAAAGTAAAAATCATTTCATGGATATTGCCAAATGGAGTCAGCATAAATAGACCACGAACAGCTAGCACCAAGCTCATAATAACAAAACCAGGAATGAGGGCAGAAAAAGCCCGGCTTACTGCAGGAGGAACACCTTCTGGCATACGGATGATAATATTTTTGCGGATAAACCATGCATAAAGTTCTGTGATTCCGAGCGCTGTAAGGATAGCGACAAATAAGCCATTGCTACCATACCAGCCTCCAATTGTAATGACACGATCTACTTCAATTATTTGTCCATCTAGAGTAATAGTGGTTGTTATGGGAGTAAGCAGCATAAATGATATCAAACTAATAATACCAGCATATAATCCGTCTACTTTTAGGGATTGTCCTAATCTATTGGCAATAAAAATTACTACGAAAAGAGACATAATATCATAAGTGAAACGTTTAGGCAAGATAATAAATTGATAAAATCCGTCACCGAAAACTTTGTGTGTCCATTCGTAATATCCAGGCAGTGGAAAATCCTGTAGAATAATGAATATAGATCCTATAATGAGAAAAGGAATAAATGAAATAAATCCGTCTCTAATGGCTGCAAGATGCCGTTGAGCTGCGATCTTAGTTGCGAAAGCCATAAATTTGTCTAATATTTTGTTCATGTGAAGAGTTCTCCTTAATCTATAGGTTTATGTATGCGTTCTAAGTAAGCATTCAGCCAATCTGGTGTGGCAGCTTCGTAAACAGTATGAAGGTCTTTTTTGTTGGCCAGAAAAACTGTTGCAGGTAGATCTTGAGTAGCTGCAGCAAAAGAAAATTCGCAATTAGTGGCGATGTTCCAGTTTCCATGAGCATCTATGCCAATAAGCGACATAGCACCAGCTTTTGAGTATTTTTGTTTGAGGCGTACTTCGAAATTAAACAGAATTTTATCCATTATTTCCTGTAAGGAGTAGCCCAATTCAAGCGAACGAACAATTTCATAGCAGAGAGGTTTTTTCATAAGATCCTCGCCCAAACCGGTTGCTGCTGCTGCCCCGAAATCGGAATCGGCATAAAATCCGCAACCTGGAAGTGCCGAATCGCCTATACGTCCACTTTTTTTCATGAAGAGTCCGCTTGTAGAAACTCCTGCTACCATCGAGTCATAATTGTCGCGCGCAATGATGCCTACAGTATCATGACCGTCATAAGGTGAAATATTTTTGTCAGAAATTTCTTTTACTCTCTTTTCCCAAGTACGTTTTGCTCTGTCCGTGAGCATATTTTTTCTTTCAATATTTTCTTTTTGAGCGAAACTTTCTGCTCCTCTTGCTACCAGAAAACTGTTAAATCTTTCCTGCGACAACCTCCGGGCAAGCATAATAGGATTAGCAATATCTTGTACGCCAACTAATGCTCCAATAGATAAAGTATCCCCATCCATAAAAGCGGCATCCAATTCCACTTCGCCATGTTCATTAGGCAGGCCACCAAAACCTACTGATTTGTAGTATGGTTCGTCTTCTGTTATTTTAATAGCAAGCTCAACAGCATCGGCTGCTGTCCCACCCTGTGACAGTAGTTGAGCTCCTGCTTGTATTCCTTCTAAAGACATACGCCATGTGCCGATAATTGTATAATTCATCGGATATGTCTCCATGCTATTATTGTTTTATATTTCTTAATTATAGCATAGCTTTTCATTTTCTACAAACAAAAAGTTCTATTAAAATTAAAACTCCTTATGTTAATACAGACTCAAAAGTTGTATAAAATTCAAAAATCGATATGGTATTACGCATTTTTTTATTTTTCAAAGGATAGTATTGAGGTATCTTTATGAAATTTCGAATATTTTTTAGTTCTTTTTTTGTGGTGTGTAATATATCACTGATGTATTCTCAAACGAATACAAAACTGTCTGAAGTCCCTGTGATAGAGACAAAGTTTTTAATTCCTACCAAGCCTTCAGCTACAGCAAAACATTTGCCTATGTTGCAGAAGCAGTTGAAAATCCCGGTAGGAAGTCTGCCTAATCCTATAGGTGTATCCTTAATTTATAATTATGTCGAGGAAACATATCGAATTAAAGGTTTCAAAGGGGAGTTTGGTGATAAGATCTCAGGTCTCTCTTCTATTTTAGGCAGGGGCCAGAGGGAATGGCTGCTATCAGCTGGTACTGTGCATACTAAAACTCATACAGTAGGAGCGAAAGTCGATATATTTTTGCTGCCGTTTTTGCAGCTTTTTGCTTTAGGGGCATATCTTAAGGTTGAGCAGACAACAGATGTTGGGGATGCTACAGTGCCTTTTGTGAAGCCGATTAATATTCCGACAATTCCAGGCATAATTCAAGGCGGTACTTGGAATTCTATGACGATCCCTGTCGGCAAACTTAGCAACTCTTTAGATGGCTTTGTTACATTAGCCGGATTGAATTTGTTGTTAGGATATAAAGGCTTCTTTTTTTCGTTTATGATGTCAGGTGGATACGTGCGTTTGGATGATAGGCATAATAATGTTATCGGTTTTGTAGAGAAGCCGATCATGTATTTTGCACCTAGAATAGGCTATAGTTATAATGGTGTATTTACTGCTCATGCTGGTGTCCAACGTGTGGAAATGTTTGATGCCACGAAAGGAACTGATTTAACTAAAATTACAGGTGGGCTTGTTAAAACCTATTTAGTGGATCTGGTGAAATTTCCTGTTAACTTTGTAGTAGGCATGCAATTTATGTTTATGCGGGAGTTAGGATTATCAATTGAATATGTTGGAAGTCCTGATGGTCATGGTGTCAATTTGGAAACCGTATTTAGATTTTAAAAAAATAATTCACCGGTTAAGGCCGGTGAATTTAATTAGGTATGTGTTAAAAAGGTGCTGCATACAAACGAGCGCCACTTCCTCCTAATGGTTCCGGATGATCCGAAAAATTATCAGGATGTGCATGAATCATAAGAGAGCGCCCTTTAATGTCATTAAGGGTGATTTTTTTATTTTTTATTGTTTGGCTCACAGACCCATCAGGGTTAACTTCTAATTGCGGAAGATCTCCACGATGTCCGTTACCATCAGGCCCTCCATGAAATCCCGTATTATCAGGATCCCAATGTCCACCTGCATTGCCTCCAACAACAATTTTTCCGTCTTTTTCGGAAGGTGTTAATGTATTGGTTTCATGTAAGTGGAATCCATGATACCCAGGAGGCAGGTTCGAAGCAACTATTTTAATGGCAATTTCTTTTCCTGCTTGTGAAACTGTGATAGAACCAACTTTTTGTCCTGTACCTGTTTTTGTCAATTGATATATGGGTGCAGTTAATGACTGTTGAGTTCCGCATTGAACTGTTACGAATAAAATGATAAAAAATATTTTTTTCATAGTATGTCTCCTTTTATGTTATTTGATTTAAAAAATAAGTCCTAGTGAAAGTCCATGACGGAATATAGGATTTATTTTATTATTTAATCTAGACATATATTTATATGTGAGCAAGAGATAACACCAAATATGCACCTAATACAAAACCAAAGTGACGGTAGAAATTATATTTTAAGAAACTGTTTATTTCGAGGCCTGTTTGAGGGTTACTATAAGATTCTTCTAACAGCGATAATCCTGATGAAGACTCTCGAGTGAAATCAGTATTTTTGGTAATGTTATATTTAGCACCGAGGCATGCATTAAGGGCAAGTGCTTATTGAATATCCTATGCAGAATATACAAGTATCTTTTCTGCTATTAAAAAATATCTCGTATATCCCTGTGGATCGATTAAATCCTTTATTACCATAGTAATATGAGGAAAATTAACTTGTCAGTAAAAGTATATTTTAGGAAAACCTAAAGTTAATTCTATAGCAGTAATTGAAACAGGAACATTTTTTTTAATACGACAGGGATAGATGAATCTCCAAGATCCTTGAGGTATGAAACTCCTTCAATCCCGGTAATAATAGTAAGGAATGTAGGGAGTTCTTTTGGTTGTGCGTAGCAAAGCTGGTGTAAAAATAACTCCTATTAGTAATTTTTTCATATGATTTCTCCTAAATATTTTTAACTTATAACCTCCTTAATTTTTATTGTATCATAATGTGATTTTTTTATCAATTGGATATTCTGTTATTTTTGCAAGTGTAAAATTATTAGATATAGCTTGCTATTTGATAAAAACTTATAACAAATTTATTGTTGTGAGTTTGTAAAGTAAAAATATTTTTCGTTCTAACTTACTTCATGGTACTTTTCATAGCAAAATAGAAAAATTCTTAGTGATTCATTGTCTTTCGTATTGGATTGTAGTATTCTTGGTTGGACATGGGAAATATTAAGGTTTCTTTTTGATACAAATAGGAAGAAAATTGTGATGGGCAGGAAGTTTTCTATTCCGGTGGATTTTTTTTAATTAATAGTTTTATAATTTCTAAATATTTTTTCTTTTGCTAAACATTAAAACCAACCCTTAGGAATTTATCATATATTTTTGGGGGAAGGGGGTGTTAATATTATTTTGTAGCTAGGGATTTTTATGTGATGTTATCGAAATTTTATGGTCCAAATGACAATTATGATCTAGAAATTCGCATTGTCTCATTGCATATGGATCTGTCGGTTCCGTGAGGCGAAATTAACAATCTTTCCGAAATGGTTTTGTGAAGAATGAGCAGCCTCTTATGAATGCACGTATTCTGATAATTTTACTAATGCTGAGTATGTTAGTGAGCCTGAATATAGGGGGCAAATTGTGAACTTTATATTTCAGAATTAGCTTAAAAAATAGCAGATATCATAGGATACAACGGTGAAATCTTCTTTAATATGAGTACGCCAAACAGAACTTTTCGAAAAGTTCTTGATATTTCAGTAGTAAAAGTATAAGCTGGAAATAGTATATAAGAATAAAAAAGATTAAATCTCGGTTTGAAAGATTTAATCTTTAATAATTACTCGAGATGGGGGTCGAACCCATACACCCGTAAGGGCGGCAGATTTTGAGTCTGCTGCGTCTACCAATTCCGCCACTCGAGCCTGTATTTATTCTAGCAGAAAGATATTTTTTTGTCAAGAACCTATTTAAAATTAAATTTAAATAGTATATCATCATAAAATAAGATCTAAATTTAAGAATATAATAAGTATTTCTAACGATCAAATGGCATTATTTTTAATACCTATAGGATCCCATGCACTTATATCATTTTCAGTTAAAAATCATCAATATTATGAGAATAGGGGAGTTTTTTATTTATTATACAGATGCAAATATTATGTTTTATTTCTTGATGAAATCGTAGTTTGTATAAAAATATCTGCACTGGTATTTAGGAGTTAAAGAACTTAAAATACCAGTGCAGAATGATAATTTTTCAATGAGTTCGTATTTAAGCAAATTCAAACTAAAATTATTTGGCTTGAATGTTTTCCCATACTCGCGACTGTACGCCTAAGGCTTCATTACCGATATCTTTCAGAAGAGTCGTTCTTTTCATCTCTTTATAAGATATCAGAGGTTGAGTTTCCATAAGAGAACGTGCTGGTATATTAATGGAATTAATTCCCCAATAATCAGCTAGTTTTGCATAAATATCAGGCCGGTGGATAAAATTAATAAATTTCATAGCAGCATCTTTATTAGGAGCATTTTTTAGGACTAAAAATGTATCAATCCATGCCATTGCGCCTTTGTCGGGAATGACAAATTTTGTTACTTTGCGCCGTTCTTCACCAAGCGATGGCCAAATGGTATCAATATATCCTTGTACGACGTCAACTTCTCCGTTGGCATAGGCCACTTGAAAGGAATCTGAATCGAAACGTAAAATATTTTGCTTCCACTTTTTTATTAAATTTTCTGCATCGTTCATGGCTTGAGGATAGTAATCACCAGGCTGATGTCCTGTAATTAGCAGAGCTGAAGACATAACTTCGCGCATTTCACCAAGCATCATCATGCGCCCTTTATAATTAGGATTTTCATAAATTTCAAATCCTTTGACTGGTTCTTGAATAACTGAGGTATCGTATGCTATAACCGTTGGGCCAAAAACAAAAGGCATAATATAATCCTGTCCGGGATCAACTGTTTTTAGTTCTTCTAAAATAAAGGGTTCAACATTAGTTATGTTTGGTATAGCTGCTTTATCAACTGAAGCTATCAAGTCTTCTTCTATCATAATCGTTGCATAATTAAGCGACGGCACGATCAGATCGAAATTCGAAGCTCCTGCTTTGACTTTGGCATAAATTTCCTCGCTTGAGGTGACGGCATCTTCGAGAACACGGATACCGGTTTCCTGTTCGAACTGCTTGTAGATTTCGGGAGAAATATAGTCAATCCAGTTATATATTCTCAATATTTGCTGCTTTGAGCCGCACGAGGATAAAATGAAAAAACATATTCCCAACCATTTTTTTGACATAGATGCCTCCTTATTTTATGAGCATACGCCCGATTTTTTTGTTAAATGAAAAAACAATCAGCGAAACACCGACGATCAGTACTGACAGCGCGTTAAGTGCTGGTGATACTCCAAAGCGTATAGAAGAATAAACAAACATCGGCAGTGTTGTCGATCCAGAACCTGAAACAAAGAATGTAATCGCAAAATCATCTAATGACAGCATCAAGGTCAGAAAAAATGATGCTGTCAATCCCGGTGCAATCACTGGCAATAAGATTTTTGTCCATGTTTGGAATTCATTGGCTCCAAGATCTTTTGCCGCTTCAAGGATCGATAAATCGCTTTCTTCCAGCACCGATAGAATCAGCAACAGCGAAAACGGAATATTCATTGTTGTGTGAGCAATAAATATGGTACCTAAACCTAATGGAAAACTAAGCATCACAAATAAAGTCAGTAAAGAAATTCCAATAATGAGGTCCGGCAGCATAAGTGGCATATAGGATAATGACAAAAGAAATTTACGCCATTTCAGCGACCTGTGCCAGATAGCCCATGCTCCTAACGTGCCAATTAAAGTAGATGCAGAGGATGATAAAACACCGATCAATATACTATTTCCTAATGCATTCCAGATTTTGGGAGAGCCACTAAATAATAATAAATACCATTTTAAAGAAAATCCTTCCCATACAGCTGATTTGCCGCTGTTAATTGAAAATACTATCATAGTAAGGATGGGAATATAAAAAGTAAGCATAGTAAAAATGAAGATTATAAGATTAAGTGCTTTAGATTTCATATTTAGCTCCTTTTTGTGCTGAATTGACAAACATCAAGAACAAAGCTAAAATACTGATAACTGATGATATGGCAGCTGCTAATGGCATATTGCGACCTACTGTAGCATTATGAGCAACTAATGTGCCCAGTACATATGAGCTTTGTCCGCCGACTAGTTTGGCAACTGCATAGTTACCGAATGTATTGATAAATACAAACACAGATGCAGACAATATACCGTTTCTGATATTGGGTAGAAAGACGTTCCAGAAACTCTGCCATGGTGTTGCTCCAAGATCTTCTGCAGCCTCAAGCAAAGAAAAATCAAATTTTTCAATAGCAGAAAAAATCGGAATGATCGCAAACGGCAGTGCAACATAAATAGAAATAATAATCACAGAAAAATTATTATATAAAAGCTGGATAGGCTTGTGGACAACTCCTGCCTTGATAAATACAGAATTGATAATACCATTGTTGCCAAGTACGGTAATCCAAGCATAGATTCTCAAAAGAAAATTTGTCCAAAACGGTATGGCAATTAGCATCAACCAGAAGCTTTTTAGAGGTGACTGGTTGATAAAATAAGCCGAAGGTAGTGATAAAATAACGCATACACAGGCAGCGATAATGGAAATAAAAAATGTTCTTACAACTGTAATAACAACACGTGGTTCTATTAATTCTTTGTAGGCATTAAAATTGAATCGCATTTCACTCCAAACCTGCGATGAAAACAAATCGCGAGCTGCTTCCTGCCAACCTAAGTTTTTAACATTAGGATGAAAATCCCGAATAACAGCGGTAATTGCAGTCCACGACTGGTTTTCCATGAAAGATACCAAAAAAATAAGTATCGTAGGAATAATAAAAAATAAAATCATCCAACCTAAGTAAAGTGATGCATATACTTTTAATTTTTGCATTAATCTAACACCTCTACAATATAAGAATCGTCAGCATCCCATAAAAACCAAGCTTCTTCGTCCCAGTGGACAACTTCCGTGCCGTCTTGGAAGAAGATATCATGTTGTTCGAAGGCTTTGATGAGTGCATGATGACCAGGCATTTTAAGGAAGTATTTGCTTTGAAAGCCTGAATAAATAACATCGTCGATCTTTCCACGGATTAGGTTGTGCCATTCGTTAGGGAGTTCGGGTTTATTTTTGAGAACTTCGATTTTTTCAGGCCTTATCGACAAAATAACTGTCTGACCAGGATTGGCTTTTTTATCGAGTTCGATGATGATTTCTCCGATATCAGATATAATTTTTGCATGATTTTTATCGAGAATATCAGTAACGCAACCTTGAATGAAGTTATTTTCCCCGATAAAATCGGCCACAAAGCGTGTCGCAGGTGTCTCGTACAGCTCGATCGGAGTGCCTACTTGAAGCACTTGACCTTCGTTCATAACAGCAATGCGATCAGAAACGCTTAATGCTTCTTCCTGGTCGTGTGTCACCAAGATGAATGTAATTCCTACTTCGTCATGAATACGGTCGAGCTCGAGGAGCATATGCTGGCGGAGTTTAGCGTCGAGTGCTGAAAGTGGTTCATCCAATAAAAGTACCCGCGGTTCGTTGGCAAGTGCCCGTGCAATCGCAACCCGTTGCTGTTGCCCTCCCGACAATTGTGCAGGATATTTATTTAGATGGGTTTCCAGTCGGGCAAGTTTGGCATATTCCAGTATTTTATCGTGGAATGACGATGCTTTTTTTCCTTTTACATTGAAAGAAAATGCAATATTATCGTATACAGTCATGTGAGGAAAAAGAGCATATTTTTGAAATATGGTGTTTACGGGCCGATTGTTAGGTGGAGTGAGTGTCATCTCTTTGTTTCCAAGGTATACCAGACCTTTATCTGCTTGGATGAAGCCTCCGATAATACGTAGTAATGTAGTTTTCCCACAGCCTGAGGGGCCTAGTAGAGAAAAAAATTCGCCTGAATTAATGTCAAGCGAGATATCATCTAAAACCAGATGTTCGTTATAGGATTTAGTGATATTTTTTATTCTAATAGTGTTATCTAACATAATAAAATCCTTGAAATGAAATAGACAATCAGGAAGCTTATTACTCTTATTAAGAAAAATAATGAAATCAAATTTGAACCGAGATACGGCACATAAGAAAAATGTTAAAGTGCAGCAATCGAGAAAGATAGAGAAATGCCGGAAGAACAGGAAGATAATAAAAGCAGGCAGAACGCCATAGAGTGGCCATAAAACCCTCCGACGCTAAAACCTCGTTTTTATTAAAACGGTAATATTACATTAACATATTTTATTTTTTTTGTCAATATTTATTATCTAAAATAATTTATTATCCGATATAGAGTTAATTTGATTATCTGAATATTTTTTTTTATTTGTTGACATTTTCTTTAAGAATGAATAAAATAAAATATCACTAAAGAATTATCGATTTTATAGGAGGGTTCTATGACTCTTTTTTTCTTGGGCATTGCTGTGCTGCTGGTAGGTTTTTTAATTTACGGCTCGATTGTCGAAAAAGTACTCGCGCCAACCGACGCTCCCACTCCAGCAGTTGCACTAGCTGACGGTGTTGATTATGTCAAACTGCCTGTATGGCGTATTTTCATGATCCAATTCTTAAATATTGCCGGGTTAGGGCCGATTTATGGAGCTATTTCCGGTGCATTGTTTGGTCCTGCAGCGTTTTTATGGATTGCATTTGGCTGTATTTTTGCAGGAGCTGTTCACGACTATATTGTTGGTATGACCTCCATACGCAACAACGGTATGTCTGTCGGTGAACTTGTCGGCCGCTATCTCGGACCAGTACCACTTGTCGTAATGCGCGGATTTTCTTTGGTTCTGTTGATGTTATTAGCTGTCATTTTTGCTAAAGGTCCTGCTTCCATTCTGCAAAATCTCGTTTCCAGTTTCGTTGACCTTCCTTCTTGGATGAATACCACTACTTTCTTCTATGCTATTTTATGTTATTATTTTATTGCTGCTTTTCTTCCCATCGATAAAATTATTGCTCCTCTCTATCCGATTTTCGGAGCTATCTTGATTTTTACAGCTATTGCCTTGATTGTCCAGGTGATTGCTAAAGGATATTCTATTCCATTTGAAGGTTTTGCCAACATGCATCCTGAAGGTACAGCAATTTTTCCATTTCTTTTTCTAACGATTTCGTGTGGTGCGTGTAGTGGGTTTCATGCTACCCAAACACCAATGATGGCGCGTTGTGTTGCTAACGAAAAACAAGCTCGTTTTGCATTTTATGGGGCGATGATTTTGGAAGGAATTTTAGCAATGATTTGGGCTACGGTTCCGATGGCGTTTTTCTCGGGATGGTTGGCGGCTCAAGGTTTGGATTCAGGGGCGGTAGCTACAGCAAGCGCTATGCTTCAAGCCGGCTCGCTTAACAATCCTGGCGCGATCGTCAATACCGTTTCTTTAAGCCTTTTAGGAGTTTTTGGAGGGTTTCTGGCTGTTTTAGGGGTTGTTGTCTGCCCAATTACTAGTGGTGATACCTGTTTCCGTTCTATGCGTCTCACTATTGCAGATAGCCTTCATTTACCTCAATCTTCCTTCAAAAATAGACTAGTTGTTCTGCTTCCTCTGATGGGATTAGGAATACTTTTAAATTATGTCGACTTTGGCGTATTGTGGCGCTATTTTGCCTGGTCCAATCAAACTCTAGCAGCTTTTGCGTTATGGATGGGTACAGGATACTTTGCGCATACTGGGCAGGTTTCCAAGCACTACATGACTACAATTCCAGCAGCGTTTATGACAGCGGTTTGTGTGGCTTACATTTTGGTGGCACCGATCGGGTTCAATTTGCCGCAGCCTTTATCCAGAAATATCGGTATTTTTGTCGGTTTTGCTAGCTTGGCTGTAGCGCATATCATGGTTGATTGGAAATCCAAAAAAGAAAGCAGAACACCTTTGTCTGCTTAGATTTTCTAAAAAAAATTCAATAACATTATAGTATAATTTGAAAAAATATGTTATACTATGATGTTATTTTTATGAGGGAGAGGTGTTATAAAACATATATTATTAACAGTAGTATTAAGTTTTTTTATGGTCATTCCTATATATACCCAACAAACCCCCGCAACTCCCAGACCCCAAGCTCAAAGGCGTGTTCAGCATAGACTGTCAATACTAACCGCGATGCTTGTTCAAAATGCACCTATTGCTGAATTGGCGACTTTTCAGGTGAATCGCACATGGTATGCCCGACAATTTGATGTTTGGAAAACTGGTTCAGCAGGTATGGGATTGTCCATTGGATTAGGATATGATCTACAAGGCAGACGGGGTGCTATGTTTCGTATGCAAGCTATGCTTGAATCTACAGGTTGGGTTATGGGTGTATTTGATATTGGGACAGGTATACGAACACCTATTGGTAAAAAAGGGGTTCGTTTTAGTACAGAAGTTTATTTTTCGATGGCTGTCACTGGTGGAAATTTGGGAATTGTAGGAACGGCTCCTATTAGTCAATTGAGTTCACTGTCTACGTCAGTTGGTCTTTTCGGTTTCAAAGGGCGGCTTGCTTTGGAAGTTCCTATTAATAAAAAATTATTCTTAACTTCTTATATTTCTTATGCCTCCTATCCTTGGCGGCATGCTTCTACCCGCGCAGAATATCTTATTAACGGGAGTGCTTCAGGAGTCAGTATCGATGGACTGCAAATAGGATTTGAATTCGGTTCAAAATTTTAAGGTGTGGAAATGAAAAAACAGTTTATTATTTTTGTCATTGTAGTGTCTGGCACTGCATGTTCGGCAGTACCTAAAACACCTTCGGATTTGATGGTAGGGGAACAATTTTCCTATTCTTTAGACCAAAAAGCAAAAACATATCCTTTTTGGAATGTTCATTTTCGGGGATTTGATGTCCGTACGGCTGGAAAGACATTAGATGTCCATGAAAAAAGAAGAATGTTAAGGCATTTAGATTTGCTTCGCTTTACGATCAACACTCCAGAATTTGCGACAAATGTACTTAAAGGAACATACCGTTCGGCTCGTGCTGTCACTTCAAGAGACGGTCAACGCACTTTAGCTGTAGGTGATTATTTGGATCCGCAGCGTCTTTTGGATATTGTGCGTTATAGAGTGTTTCCTTTTACGATTGCCAAGCAGAATATTAGCGCTGGCGCTGCTGCTGTTGGGGTTGTTGGTCAGTCAATATATCTTGAAGATTTTTTCAATCCAGCATTTCGTGTATGGTCTTGGATTGCATTTCCTGACAGGGAGTATTGGAATGAAGGCGGATATCTCCAAGAAGGCTATTTAAGCGGTGTTATTTTTCACGAGCTGCTCCATAATACTGGTTTTACTCATGGGGGTCCTAGTCATGATACAGTATATGGACTTCAAGGTGCTTATACCAGTACATTGACTAAAGAATTTTATGCAAAATATCACAAACAAATTGAAGCATTTCGACCTTTTTATGAAGAATTGCATGCTGATGAATTGACATTTACAACCACTATAGATACCCCTGTTCCACCGACTACTCCTTTATCATTATCGCATACGAAACATTATGTTGCTGCACATTCTGATGATGAAGTAGTTATTTGCATTGTAAAAGAAAATGGCACTCATGAATTACGTGTTGTCAAAGTTTCTGAGATGGATACTTTATAAAAGGGTAATTGTTTATCCTAATATACAAAATAGGTTTGCTTATGAAAAATATAGCTTTTCTTCCTTTGAGAGGTGGGAGTAAATCGATTATACTCAAAAATATCAAGCTGCTTAATGGCATACCCTTAGCGTACTATGCGCTGGATGCTGCTGTGGCTTGCCCGTATATTGAAGTTGTTGTTGTGGCTACTGACAGTGATGAAATTAAAACGGTTATTCAAGAATATGCTTCTGATAAGTTGTTAATTATTGGACGTTCTGAACTGGTATCGACTGATACTTCTCCTACAATTGATGTTTTATTGGAATTTGCTGAGCAGTATTCTTTTGAAACTGTTACTTTAATTCAAGCAACATCCCCTTTGGTATCTCCAGAAGATTTGATGGGAGGGTGGGCGTTATTTCAACAAGGTTATGACAGTGTATTATCAGTTACGCGGCAGCATCGGTTTATATGGGATGAACAAACACGCGTGCCTAATTATGATTTGTATAATAAGCCACGCCGTCAAGATTGGAAGGGTATTTTGGTAGAGAACGGTGCTTTTTATATTTCTTCTTATAATCAGATAATCGGCTCAAAGGCGGTTATATCAGGAAATATCGGCTTATATGAGATGGCTCCTGAAACTTATGTGGAACTTGATGAGCCTTATGATTGGATTGTAATGGAGCAACTGATAAAAAATAAGAATTAAAATCTTGCGATTTTTTTTAATATGTGTTAATATAATAAGGAATTTGACATTTGGGGAAATTTAATGAAAAAAACAGCATATTTTATGTTTTTTATACTTTTTACGTCGGCATGTGCTAAAAAAAATTATGTGAAAATAAATGATAATATGTTGACTATTCGTGTTCGTGTATCTAGAAGAGGCTTGGATTTGCCGGATGTAGTTTTAGAAAAAGCTTTAAAAGATCTCAAAAAAACTTCTGGTGTGTTTGTGCCAAATACTGCTAATTCTACTATTGCTTCAAATATGCTGACAATAGATATGCGTATTTCCAATATTTCTAATAATATGGAACCAGTAGGCATTTTCCGTTATTTTATTAATGATCAAGATTCTGGGACTTCAGCGACTAGTTCTGCCTTTACAATTAAAATTCCTGATAATATTCAAGGTAGTTTATTTGAAACTCCTGTATATCAGGTGCGTTGGTACACTCGGTTCGAAGGTAAGTAGTTTTTCTTAAATTTTTAAAGTATACATTGTTTTTATTAGTATTTCTTTGAGATTGGCAGTACGTGTGTATATAATCGAAATAATATTTTCCTCTGGGTATATTTTTACTGTCAGTCCTATATTTTTTAAATGATCTAAAGATATTAGTTCCGAATTTTGTATTTCTATCAAGACTTCAGAAGAATTATTTTGTATGCTTAAGATTTTTTCTTCAGACAGTATAGTATAAATTTTTTGTGCAATAATAAAATCCCAAAAATTAATGGCAGATTGAAGACGGTCAACAATATTTTGAGCAGATATATGCTGATCATTCCATGTGATAATATTATTATTTTCTAGAGTTTTCAATGTAAAGAAGTTATTATAATATGGAATCATAGTATTTTCATTATTATATAATTGAAATACTAACATGTTATTAATAATTTCTATATTTTTGATATTATCTGGTCCTTGCAGTGCTTGCAGTAATAAAATAGTTTCATGATCCTCCAAAGTTTCTTTAAAAATTTCTAAATTTTGTTTGATTAGTGCGCTTTGAGGACCAAATATAAGATGGATTTCCTTGCCGGTACGTACTATGCCGCTCGCATTGAGATTAAGAAAAAGTTGATCATTTGCGCATATATTAATATTACTTAGCGTTACTCTGATCCGTGATAAGCAGTTATCTATTTTGAGAATGTTTTTTTCTCCCCCTAAAAATAACATCAAATCTTGAATTGTTGATAAAAATTGAACATTTAATTTTTTTTTATCCATCCCATTCCCCCTTATGAAATTTTTGTAATAGTCTTTCGGTATTTTATTAAAATTATATAGGTCTGATTAAAAAATTATTGACATCTATCGAAGATTATATTATAATTATTTTGTTATATACTATAACAAAATAGGAGGAGAATCAAATTCCGCATTAAAAATGTTTTTTTATTTTATATATTTTATAGGGTCTTTATATGCGGAAATTTTTATATTTTTTTATTTTAAATATTTTATTATTATCTTGCGAAAAGGTTTTCATGACGGAAACAAAAGCCGTTGTATTATTATCATTAACTGTTTCGCAAGAAACATCAACACAAGGTATTGTTCTTGACTGGTCATCCCAGTGGGATTTTGTTACGTTTAATATTCATAGAGGAGAAAACGATAGCGATTTAGTGCTTTTCAGGAGCAATATTGTACAAACTTCATGGCTCGATGAGGATACTATTCCCGGAAAACTATATTTTTATCAAGTTGTTGCTTATAACGGGTCAGGCCGGATAATTGGTCAATCACCGGTTTTATCTGGTAAGCGTGCATATATTTCATTTGATAAAGTTATTGCTCCAGAAAATCTTAAAGCTTCTATTGACAAGTACAGCGACAGAATCGAGCTTTATTGGTTCGGCGGGGCACAGGATCGTTTTCGTATTTACCGATCTGATAAGTCGCAGGGTACTTATCGGCAAATTTCTGAGACAGGCGGTATTTTTTATACTGATAGATCAACTCAGCCAGGTGCTACGTATTATTATAAAATTACGGCGGTAGGCGTTGATATTGATGGCAAGGTTAAAGAACGTGAAATGATCGGCCAACCTCAACAAGGACGTACTTTAAATGCCCCACAAGGGCTTTCCGCTTCTAAAAATAGTCGTAATTTTGTTGGAGCTATAGAGCTTTCTTGGGATGAAGATAAAACTGTTGAATATTATAAAGTATATCGTTCTTCTTTTCAGGATGGGAGCTACTCGCTAGTGGCACCTTTTGTGATTGGAAATAAGTATGTTGATTGGGCGTTACCTGATCTTAAAGGATCATATGAGGGATCGTATTTTAAATATCCTTCTTATTTCTATAAGATAGTGGCTGTTAAAAATTCTCAGGATTCGGGTGCTAGTACGGCCGTTGAAGGATCAGCTATTAATCCAGATGATTTATTTCGAGCACCACAGGTCAAGGTGGAAATTGATAAATCTTCTTATCCATACACTGTTAAAATTTCATGGTCTGCTGTCGAATCAGGAAATCTTACGTATATTTTGTCTAAAAAGGAAAGTACAGGAAGTACACGGATGGTTCCTGTGTCTACCACCTCAACAATGTGTATTGTGTCTAATGAACCTTTAGGGACGCGTGTAGAATATGTTGTTCAGGCTATTAATCCTAATGCAGGTAATTTAGCAGGAGAAGAAGGAACAGCGGTGTATCAAAGCTTGACTCCAGCACCTCCTGTCATTAAAACAATCACTACCAATGCTCGAAAATATATGACTAATAAGGTTGAATCAACAAATATTAAAACTTATATATATTGGAAAAGTTGGGGGAGCCTGAAAGAATCTATGGTGGGGACTGTAGAAAAATGGTGGAAAATCACATCGACAGTTGGGAATATTTCTTTAACTTGGGAAAAGAAAGATAATTCTGAAACTATTGATTCTTACAATATCTATCGTAAAGGTCCAAATGAAGGGGAGTATGTAAAAATAAACAAAAATCCAGTAACTGATTTACAATATAATGATACTGAGTTTAATGAAAGCCAGTATAAAGGTAGTTTTGTTAACGGCAGTTTTAAATATCCAATGTATTCTTATAAAATTGCGGCGGTTGCCAATGGAAATGAAAGTATACTGAGTGAAATTCCTGAAGAGGGTTCGGCAATTAATCCTAAAGATATTCTTCCAGCTCCTGAACATTTAGGAATTCCACACAACTGGGCTAGCGGAACAGGGTGGGGGAATACCACTATTGTTAAAGGAAGCAACACTACAACAGGTGATCTGAATGTTGATAAATATGCATATGGTATTGATCAAGTTCCAAGTAAAGGTGGGTCAAGTAATTTCCTATGGCTGGTTTGGAAGGCTGTATCTGGAGCTTCTCATTATCAAGTGCGGCATTCTCGAGGAGAACTTTTAGAAGATTGGTATACCCACAGTACTGTTCAGGATACAAAACTATGGCTTAATAATGAAATGATGACTTCCAGTATGACAGGATTGTATGTATTGAGTGATTTTTTTGGATATTCGCGTGAAAATGCTGCTTTTGAGGTGATTCCTATGAATCAAAATGCAGGCGGTTTATTAGGTGATACTATAGGAATTTGGTTCAATGAGCCTGTCAATAAACCTAACGGATATTAGAGGTTGCTATGAAAAAAGAATGGATAATTATATTTTTTGTTTTGTTTTTCAGTTCGTGTGCAAAAACAAAGTTGATTGATAAAACGCTTAATGAGTTTCAAGCAAAAGCCAGTAAAAATTTTGATGATCATATTGAAGTTACATGGACAAAAAATGATTTCTACAAGCACTATCAAGTACTCCGTAGCGAAACAGATTTAGGAACGTTTAAATCCATTTCTGGCCTAATTAATAACGATCAGTTTAAAGATTATGATGTTACATCAGGGAAAACATATTACTATAAAGTGCGTGCCTATAATAATATTAATACTCCGCTTTATACGACTGAGGCCACTGATGGTTTTTCGGGCACTATGGTGAGCCAGCCTCCACCAAGTAATGTCCGCACAGTAGAAGGTAAGTCACCAATTATGATCCGATTGGAATGGGATAGGGTTAATGATGCAGATGCTTATAAAGTTTATCGTTCGATGAATCCTGATGTTATGACGGATCCAGATATGTTAGGAGCGGGTTGGAAAGAAGTAGCAATTGTACGTTATCCCTTTTATGAAGATGATGATGTTGTTGCAGGATCCTATTATTATTATCGTGTTGGTTCTGTTGCTCGGCGCAGTGACGGTAGTTATGGACCTGTGAGTTCGGGATTTTCATCTCCTATACAAGGATATACATTTGGTGGGGATGCAGGGTTGTCTTCTACTGCAGGGGCGTTTTATGATAAAATTGTATTGACATGGATTACTCTGCCTACGGTTAAGCAGTATATAGTATACCGTTCGGAAGATAAAAATGTTATCGGTATACCGGTTGCAACCTTGGCTGCATCCGAATCTCCTACTTATTCCGATTATACAGCGGAATCGGAAAAAATATATTACTATACACTGCTTTATAATAATGACTATACATTGCGTCAGAGCCGGACGGTAAAAAGCTATAAAAAAACAGATACTGCACCTCCAATGCCTGAAAATTTTCAGGTTTCGCAGGGAACGGATTCTATTAATGTTGTGCTCACTTGGAGTAAAGTTGATTCTGCTAAGGGGTATACTATTTTTAGATCCTCCAGCCAAAATGGCCCTTATGAAGAAATAGCGACTATTAATGATAAAGATGTTGTTACTTATAGGGATACTCCGCCTACAGGTTCATATATTTATTATTATAAAATATCGGCATTTAATCCTGCTCCGGGATCCGAAACTACACCACTTCAGGGTTGGGTGAATCGTCCGCCTTCTAATGTTACGGCTTCAACCGGTTTTGGTAATAAAGTAGTTTTGTCTTGGGATCCTGTTCCCGGTGCAACGCAATATAATATTGATTTTTCTGAGTCACGTGATGGTTCGTATACACGTGCTGGGTATGTTGCTGGCGGATCCGGTCGGGATAGGGTTTCTTTTAGTCATGATATTAATATTGGGGATCTTTCCTCTAAAGAATACTATTATAAAGTTCAAGTTAATGCCGGTTCTGTGAGTGATTGGTCGGAGCCTATTTTGGGGAAAATCCAAAAAATAGGGCAACCTCAAAATTTCCGTATTCTTAATAATAAAACATCAACGGAACGTACGTTAACAATGGAATGGGATGCTGTTCCTAATGCTGAACAATATAATATCTATCGTGCCACATTGAAACATGCAGGTGCTAGTGTAGAGCATTTGACACTAAATGATTATAAAAAAGTAGCAACTGTTAATGATACTGGTTATCAAGCTCCTTTGAATACTGTGCCTTTGCGGCGTTATGTATACCGTGTTGTAGCTGTAGATGGCGGTGGTGCAGAAGGTGTCGGATCATTATCAGGTATTGCCTATCGCTTGCCTGTTGATATTGATGAATTTTTATTGGATGTTGATTTTACTATTATTCATGCCCAAACACAAATTAGAGGTTTTGGAGATAACGGCAGTAGTGGTAGTATTCCAGGGCGTTATAAGGGGATGTACTATTATAATGCCAGTATGTCAGGTGCCAGAAGCCGATGGGATAATTATATTAGTTTTGAAGTACAGCTTACTGGTAATCCGTCAATTAGTATCAGTATATCGCCTATGGGTGCTTATATGACAGGACCTGTAAGTATTTCTGGTTTGTATACTGGTACGGTTACTTATAATAATTTTCTTGGAGCTCCCGGAGGATATGCTATTGGCGGAAGTTTGACTGCTGTTTATAACCATCCGGTACATGGCACATTGCAAAAAATATATAGTTATACTGATGCGGGATTTTTGCGTTCGGTGGTGCTGAAAACGGAAAATAAACCCACTCATAGTGGTATTTTGGCGTTGTTTGAGGAAGGCGGGGGTTAAAATTTTTGATGAAGAGATTACTATGCGTCTATTGGCATCTAATACAACAGCACTAGGAGTTGATATTCAAGAGAAGTTTGTGCCTCATATTAGTAAATATGATCAAATGCTTGATCGCATTAGAATGTTAATTCAAGGCTTGCAAATTTTAGATATAAAAATTGCGGTTACTGAACAAAATCCTCAAAAATTAGGACCTACTGTTTCTTCTGTTGAGGAGTTGTTGAAAAATTTTAACCCTATAGAAAAAATAGAATTTAGTTGTTATGATTCTGTGGACTATAAAAGCTGGCTAGACCAAAATCCTTGTCAAAATATATTATTATTTGGAATAGAAACACATGTATGTGTCTTACAGACAGCTGTCGATTTAAAGCAAGCTGGTTACAATCCGGTGGTTGTTGAAGATGCTGTATCATCACGCTCAGATGAAAACAAAGCTATAGCATTTAAGCGTTTTGATTTGGAGCATGTTATGGTAACTTCTGTAGAGAGTGTATTATTTGAATTACTGAGATCATTTTCTAATCCTATTGCTAAAAGAATTTTGCAACTTGTTAAATAATGGAAAAATTAATTGTACATTTATGTGTAAAATTGAAAAAAGTAAGAAATCTTAATTCTAATTTCAAATCTTCTGATAGAAATTTAAAGTTGACAAATTTATTATAATTTATAATTATTTTTTTTGGAACTCTTGTAGGAACAAGAAAAATGAATCAAAAATGTGGATTAAGTATTGTTTTTGTATTAGCTGCATGTTCTCTTCTAAAAGAAGACGCTTTAAATTAAATTATAATCAAAGAAAAGTTATTGATACAATTGGAAAGGTTGAATTAAAGTCACTTCAGAGTGATGGTTCTTGGACTCCTGAAAATTATTCTTCATTTTTGTTTGATGGAGATTTTGGTTGCTAATGTTTCTAAAATTATAGGATCATCTAAAACAACAGAAAAATATGCTGTAGAAGTGATTGAAGATGTTTCCGGTCTCCAAGGGGTTTATCGATTGCATGGCAATGGACAGTATGGAGGTATGTATCTTGTAGTAGTAGGACTTTTGCAAAAATAGCAATACAAGATACATCAGATAATATTTTAGATAAAATACATAATATACTGCGTTATAAGAATCTGTCGAACTGATAACACGGACAAAAAATCTTGATAATGCATTATCTGGGATCTGAGTTATATTTTGACTGCCTATTAAAACAGCAGAATTAGGTGCATTCTCCTATACTCCTAAATTAAAGTTTACAGCATATACAGGACCTGGATTGACACTATTATTCTCTCCAGGATTGGGATCATATACTAATTGGCCTTTTGCTGTTTTATTATCTTGGTTTATAGGATACCAGCAATCATATCTTCCCAATCACGGTTCAAATTAGAAATAGCATCAGAGGAATTTGTGGCATATGGCAACGGAATCATTGTAGGATCACCATTATCACATTGAGTTTTTGCTTCGTTCAATGTACTAAATCCTATTCCCTGATGAATAGAATCTTCTGCTGTTGGAATCTTGATCCCCATTTACCGTTATAAGCATTATATGCTCCTGAAATATGATACAACAAGAATGAAATCTTTTGTGCATCATTGTCTGTTGATCCTTGTATATTCGTAATCCAAACAGTATATTCTCCTATGTTAGTATCTGCTGCTCTTAAGTTGCTAGCTTGAGCAACAATATTAGTTACAGTAAGTGTTTTATTATTATAATTGAATTTCATTTCTTGAGTGTTTCTACGATCATATAAGTATTTATTCTGACCCGTATTCCCCAATGTCGTCAAATAATGTACCTAACTTACGAGAAGCTGTATAATCAATATTGAGAGGTGTTTTTCTATGCCAACGCGATGCTGCTGTATCTCTCTGACTTTCTGCAGTAGCTTTGAAACATCATTCGTTATCCTAAAGGTGTTAATTGGCAGAGTATTTTGATAACTGTTTCCAGTTGTATTTTCATGATGCCTTTGCATTGCTAGGAAATTTTTATCCAACGGTGCACCTGTTGATGAAGATTTCAGTAATAAAGTGCCTTTAAATTGATCAGCTCCGGTAGCTAATGTATTATAATCTTCTACAACTATCACTTTGTATACAAATGAACTAGTAATTGCATTATTAATTTTTTTGATTATTTGAAGTGATTTTGTAGATGCATCAAATGAATATTCATCAGTTGTTTGGTCTTGATAAGCTCTGTTTTAATCTAGGAGGACAATAGATCTGTCGCTTCTCAAATCACTCAATATTTGTGAGTTGTTGCCGGGAACACTGCTTTTTCGTCGGAAGTGTGCTGCATTGTCATCCGTAGCTTGAATATTCTGCATTGCTGTTTTTGCTGCATCTTTCGTGGCATTTGAGGTAATAACAATATTATTATTGTGTACTTTCATTCCATAGAACCATCGGTCAAACCCTGATGCACTCGGTGGTCCGTTAGCTAATTGGAAAATATCTTCGTTAGTGCTGATATTTTCTATCATAACAAGATCAAAAGTATAAGTACTGTTAATATCTCCGGAAAATTTATAGATGGTTGCCCTATGTTGATCTGTATGGAAGTAATATTCTGTTGTTTCTTCGGGATCATATACTCGTCTAGGAGTGGTGGTTTGAAAATCATAAAGACTTACAACAGAATCACTATTTCCTATGGTATTGATTACACCTAAATCAATACGTTTAGAATCCAATGTATATAAATTAGCTTCACTGTCTGAAAAGTTCCCCGTTGGTAACTGATTAGAGAGTAGTAAAATTATTTCCTATAGCAAATATAGCTTTATTATCTGTTTTCGCTTTTCTGTGAACTAATAATATTTTATTTTTGTAAGGTCCTATGCCATCCAGGGCATACCCATCCTTTGAGCACAGAATTTTTCCATAAGTATATTTTGTAATACTCATAAATATAACTTCTCGGAGAAGAACTCACAATATTAACAGTTAATGTATGGTTAGCTGCATCAATAGTCCAATTTGTGTGATTATTGGGATCGTAAATATATCCTGCAGGATCAGATTCTGCACTAAGATCTAGCCAAGTCTGAATTTCTTTTGGGGAAGCATCAGGATTTTTAAATGCTAAGTTAGTCATAAATGCTAACGCACTATTAATAAATGCATCTGCTTGATAATTGTAATCTTTTTGAGTTTCAAGCAAGTTTTGAGTACCCTCTATTGTATCATGTTCTACGATCTTTGCTTTAAAATGGTTAACACCTTTACCGATTTCTATTCCAAAGAGATTTATTTGATATCTGACTGAGTAGTTGTTTACCTGCTTGGTAATCAACGCCGCTTCCTAGCGCAAAACTGTCTGAAGCCGAAGGATTTTGTCCATATATTTTGATGAGATAGAACTTGTTGGTGAAATATCTTTTAAGGTCTGTACAAAGAACGGTTTTCCACTTACTGAGTTAACAACAGTCTGGAGTCCTTTAGTTGCGCGCGTGTAAAGATTCTAAACATAATGTGGACCGGGAGTATCTGCATCTCCTCCTTTATTGAGATCGAAATTCAGAGCAACTTCTGCCGGTAACACATCACCTGTGTTGTCTGTTTTAAACCATAGTGAATTATTAACTGTTCCCCATAAATTCAATACACGTGTTGAATTATCTGCTACTTCTTCAGCAATAAGAAAGAGATCGGAATTATTTCTATTCATTATAGCAGCATTTGAATCCTGATAAAAAGCATAAAATAGTACATCCCGATCAGGTGGGATTCCTAATGCCATAAATTTATTGATATCTGAATCACCAGAAGGTATAATTTTGCCGTTTAACGTACTGGAAATTATCTGGAATAATATATTGGTACTTTCTGTATCATCTTCATTAATAAATTTTAATTCTATAGTAAATATCTGCTTCTGGAGTACCCGAACTTATAACTTTTTTGGTTAATACGCGTTCTTTGATGTCAAATGTATATTGTATCGTATTATTTTTGTCAAAAACATATAGTCTGTCTAGAAACGTTTTCCATACTTTTGAAATACTTCCTATGTCTTGCAGCATACTATCTGAAATATTCACACTGTTTAACGTTGATGCATTAACAAAAGTCTGTGTATTTAAATCCCGAGATAGTGCCAACAGGAGTATCATAGGCAACAAGTTTAATTTGTTTCTAATCTGACAATATGGTGGCACCTATATATTTTTTGTGATAAGAGCCGCCAGAATTATCAGAATTCAAGAAAAACATTCCTTTTTTATGTTCACCGCTTGAAACATTAATATTTGTAATGGGGATGGCTTTATAAGTAGTAGTGGTAGTAGAGCCGCTAACTGTTACTATAGTCAAGTCATCATTTTGAGCGTTATAATTCCGATGTTTGGTTTGATGAGACAAATAAATTCCATCCTGATCCAAGCGAACAATACTACCTGTACTTAATGCATTTTATATTTCCCTCCAATCTGATTTTTTTATATTATTTTCATATCTGTGGTCTGCTTCGGGCATATCCGATGTGAAGTAACCTGTAACAACATCGAGATCATTATCTGAGAACAAGTGAGTATTGTCATTATCAATTTTTATACCAAAGTATTTGCTATGATCAGGAGATCCAGAATTTATAAGCTGGAATGTTCCTTCTGTAGAGGATCTGTCTTGAGTCATTTCCACCGTGTGAGTATGTGAAGCCACCACACCTGTAACAATTGTTTCAACCGTTACAGTTGGGTCAGTTTGTGAAGTATCAAAAGTATATTTTTTTGTATTTTTTTCACCATATACATCAAAAATTCCCGTACCTCCAGTAACCTTTACAACGCTATCTTTTGTTTTGTGTTGAGCAACAAGAGTTGTTAATACTTGATGTCCTATTAATAATGATTTATGTTCAAACAAATTCCATTTTCCAGAGCTTTTTAATTGTTCTAATGCTTGTTTTGATTTTTCAGTATCAGTACCGAATGCTATTTGTGCTCTGTTTTGTTTAACACCGCTTCCCAGTTCTCCAGCCATGAACATATCAGCAAATTCTCCATATCCTGAAAGTCTTAAAACTCCTTTTGTTGTGGATTCATCTTCGATCATCGTATAATCATAAATAAATTCTAAAGTTTCTGTGATCCCATTCTGTGTTGCGACATACTGCATTTTTATTGTTTTGTTGCCTCTGATGAATAAAGCATTGGTAGTGTTTGCCGAAGAGTAACTTGGATTTGGGTCACTGTCATCTATCATGTTGTCTCTGTAAGAAATCCAAATATTAGATCTCCTTTTGATCGCTTCTTCTATCACTCTATCATTAGCTATAGCCATTTCTTTATCCATGTAATTCCATATCACATGAAGATTTAATGCATTTTGTGCAGCTTCAGGAGAATCTCCAATTCCTACTTTCATTAAGCGGTCGTTGATAGCAGTTCCTAGTTCGATTGCCATGTATTTGTTAGTATATTTGCTTAATCCTGTATTATCCGGAGCATGACCTCCTACTAATTAAGTAATGGCCCGTTGGTCACTGATATCATTATACATTTTATAATTCATAATAACTGCAGCATGGACATCTGTTGTACTGGTATGTTGGATAATAATGTTAGTTAATTTTGTTTCTGTCTCCGAATTATTGGTATACACTTGAAATTTTAGCGAATTAAATTTACTTTGGTCGTAACTTTAAAGAAGCCGGAACCGTGTCATTTTCCAAACTATACCATTCTTTAACTTCAATGGCTTCTGCGATGGCTCTATTTAGACTGGTTGCCAAATGATTCTCTCTAAAATTCCACTCATTTTAGCTTTTCAATTGATTATACTTATTAACAGAATCTGTTTCGCTGAGATCGGCTGTTGTTCCACTTTCTCCAACAACAATACGAGCATTTTGGTCTTTATCTAAATTACCAGAGGTATCTGTGCCTAGTTCCAAGCGTACTACTTTTTAATCATATTTTTTACCTGCACCCGACAGAACAAAAATACCATTATTATCATCAATGCTGCTGCGCATTCCGATATCATAAATTTTTTCAGTCTTAGAGCTTCCTGAAATGAACTGAATAGTAACTTGTTTGTTTTCTGCATTAAAGGTCCAATTCTCCGTATCTTGAGAGTCATAATAATAAAAATTGTTATTTTCTAACTTTAAGCGTGTCCACACTTTTGCAAATGCTGTAATAATCGATTTTATATCAGTATCTGTGCTGGTTTTATCTCTGAAATTCCAAGCATTTTGTGGTACAGGGCTGGTCTGATTGAGCTTATTAAATTCTGCTTCTGCGTAAGTTGCCCCGCGTCCCAATCTGATTTTTTAGGATTGCTTCTATCCTCTACTTGAATTCGCCTGTATTTTTTATGTAAAGGAGCTGTTGCGTCATTATCAGCTGATTTCAAATAAAATTTAGCTTTTCTATTGCTGGTTATGCTGTTTGCAATATTCTCTGTAGAGCTTAGCATAATAATATTATAAGTATAAGAACGACCTACTGCCCCTTTTGGTTTCAACGGATTGAAGAGTCATATTGTCATAATTAAAGAATAATTCTTCAGTATCCGAACTACTCCAAATGCCGTTTTCCTGCACTTTAATAAAGGAATCATCGGCATCAGATGTCAATTTATGTCTTTAACTACATTACTTGAAAAAGTTAACGTGCTTTCTTTTCTATAATCATATAAGCTGTTGCTAGAGATTTTTTACATTACCTACTGTGTCTGAAATCGTTATTCGAGCATGTCCTGATGTCCCGGCATCGGTTTTAAATCCTAAATATTTACCCTCCATGCAAGCCGTTACCATTCAGCAACAGCATAATTTGCTTCTCTGAGCAAGAGCTTCCATGACTTCATATCCATATGATTCCCGATTGTTAATACTACGAGTACTTGATTTAACTGTTACAGTCCGGGCAGAAGCATCAAAAATGAAGTTTGAAGTATTTTTTCTATAGTAGAGCATTTCTGTATAATTCGGAGAACTAGGGGTAGGATCATAAAGCATACCCCATATATCTGTCTTAGGAGTCAATAAACTATCCGATAGCGAAGATTCTTGTTTTATGTCGTGAGTAAACTGATGAGCATCTTTTAATTTTTTTAGTTCCTGTAATGCTTTTTCTACTGTATCAGTATCTGCAGTTCTAGGATTCATATATAATCTAAACCAACGTCCTGTAGGTGTTGAGGAAGAATTAGAAAATACTTGATCTACACCAATAGCAACAATTCGCCCTGACAAAGGACCCGAACCTGAAAGCTTAAAAACCCCTTCTGTCACACTATTATTTTTCATCATTTGAATAGAGTATGTATGGCTTATGCGTGTATTGTCTTCACGAATTTCTGTAATTTGTACTTGTAAGAGGTCCAGCAGAAAACCATATTCTGTTGTCTTGTATAGAAGATATTTACCATTGCTTGCTGTTGCTGGAGCTTAGTATTGAATATAAGTATGACTTTTATCTTTTGCATTTTTGTAAATATTTCCAATGACTGCATAACTTAAAGGTGAGTTTTCCAAAGTATGAAAGTTAAGGTGTAAAGGAAGTTTTTGTTTGGGATCAGCAACACTGTTTGGACTGTTTGTAATACGCGCCTCATCAGACTTTGGACCGGTTCCGGTAACTGCATAAAAATAGCAGTTTTCGTATTTCGGAGTTGTTAACTCAGGAAAATCTAATCCTGTGCCATTGTAAACTTTCATAGGAGTTCCTAATTTAAAACCACCTTCCGAACTGTATACATCATTTTCCATCGTAATTGGAAACCTATTAGCATTTGTCGTCGTTGTGTTCCCTGAAGTAGACATGCGCATTATAGTAGCTTCCATCACATCAGAATCCACATTCCATATTTCTGTATTGTCTTCAATGTAATATCCATTAGGAGTATTTAATTGAACCCATGGTGTTTGTGCTCCCATATATTTTATGATTTTATTACCACTGGGTAAGGCACTTTGTTCGCTTAAGTTGAATAGTAATGCTTCTCGTTTAGATCGATTATTGTCTGCTGGATTAGGATCTGTTATATCTAATCTCGTCCTTGTACTATCGGCACCTGAACCTAGTTTTACGGATACAAATTTTTCATCAAATGGATATTCTAAATCATTATCAGCAGTTGCTCCCGGGGGTAAAGGATACTAGTTTTTTCCAGTTTGAATACACCAAAATCTTCTGATTTATTACTAGTTATCGTTAGTTTATATGATGATATCATAGGGGTAGAATTGGTGATAATCTTAATCCGAACTGTCCTATTTTGAGAATTGAAAGAATAATTTGTTATTTTCAAATTGTGGTAGTAACCATCTTCTTGTATGTCTAACCATGAAATCCCTCGTTTTTCTAAGTTAATAACAACACGATGTGGTTGTTGAGCTTTCAATCTATCTTGGTAAGGGACAGGTATACTTTTGCTTGAATCTTTTACATCTGTTTGACTAAGGTTCATTGATAAAAGGCCTGCTATATTAGCGGTATTTGTGATTTGCAAATAGAAATACATCCCATTAAGTAATCCTGTACCGGATAATTGAAAAATGCCTGCTATTTCGCTTTCGTCTTCGATCATCTTAATTTTGTAAGATGCGGTGTTACTTATTTTGTTATTGACTTCTATTATTTTTGCTGTTAAATTTTGTACGTCAAAATCCATTTGAATAGTTTCTTTCCAGTTATAAGCATTCGGAATGGTAATAGAAGATACGGAGCTGCTCGTATCAGAAAATAATGTAGTTTTTACTATGGATCTGCCTGCTGGTCCTTGAGCTACAGTGTTCAAAACTCGTGATGGGATTTCAGATGTAGATTCGCTTTCCCAGTTGAACAGTTTTTTCTGCTTAAGCTCATTGAGTACTTCAGCTTCGGAAGCAGCATGAGCCACTTTTAATCTTAATTTTTCAAAAACAGGATCATCATAATACTCAATGCCCATATAATTTCCTGATTCCAAATGATATATTTCAATATTAGGAGGGTAAAGTTTAACTGATAAAACAGTAGCTTCTCCTAAGGGAGTTTCTAACTATACGTGCAGAAGCTCCTGTAGAACGTTTACCTCGGGTCATTGGCAGAATTTGTGTCAATGCAATTTGTAAATCTTGTCCTGAAAATACTAAATTTGTTGTTTGTTTTACGTAATATTTCAAATCGTCATCCTTTAGAGGTACCACTTTTTCTCCATTTCCGTAAAGCTTAAAGCTGCGTTTAATAAGCGGATCACTAGCATATCCCCAATAATGGATAGTATGTATAGCTGCATTAAAATAGCCAGTAGCAAAGAAAATATTAGGTATAAGGACTATATTTTATGATAACTCTAAAAATTTCATTAAACTTTTTTATATTTTTCCGATAAGAATAAGTAGAGGTATCTTATGGGTAAAGTTATCAAAAATCCAAATCCTCGCGCAGTTGATCCATCTAATCAAGCTCCTGTAATTCCGCCGCGAGAATCAACTCCTATTCCTATAAAGACTGAATCAGTTGAAAATACGGCAAATATTCTGCAAGCTCGGGTTGTTGCTGTAGAAAAATTTGATTCTTTTCTCGCACAGGCAGAACAGGCTATTAAAGAAAATAAGCTTAATACTGCACTGCAGCATCTTCTTAATTTGGAAATCACCGATTTCGAAAATTTCCGTGTTCATGAGCTACTTGCTGATGTTTATTTATTGTTAGGTAATTTGGATTTAGCTAAAGAACAATGTATTATTTGTGCTAATTTGATGAAGATAGATAAAAATGATAATTTATTCAGTCTTAAAAATTTTGATGAACTGCTAAGTCAAGCCGGGAATAAAAAAGATGCAGAAAAAAAATTTAATGAAATGATGCAGAAAAAGCTTTCGCAAGATGATCTTTTTGAAAGTACAAAAACAGCTTTTGATTTAGCTGCACATTATATGGCAGTGCACGAATATAAAAAAGCAGAAACATTATTAATTGCTTTTCGAGATCGATATATTGAATGTTTGGAGGAAAATAAAGACTAAAAAGAAAATGTTCTAAATGTCAGGTCAGGTTCTAAAAATTTGATTTCAGGTTCGAGTTTGACATTAAATTTTTCATATACTTTTTGTTGAATATGACAAACTAAGTTAATAACATCCTGTGCAGTAGCGTTTCCGGTGTTGATGATGAACCCTGCATGTTTTTTTGATACTTTAGCGCCTCCTATACGGAACCCTTGAAGACCTGCATCAGCGATCAGCTTGCCGGCGAAAAATCCTTCAGGACGCTTAAAAACACTTCCAGAACTTGGCAACGATAAAGGTTGCTTGTCTTCCCGTTTTTGAGTAAGAATTTTCATTTTTTTGATTATTTCTTCCGAAGCAAGCGGCATAAGCTTGAACTGCGCTTCTAGAATCATACAGGGTTCATGTGCAAAAATACTATGACGATAGCCAAATTGATGATCTTTATTACTATACATAGAAATACCATGTTTCGGGTGCAGGACTAGTGAAGATATTAAAACATTTTTTATTTCCTCTTCATATGCGCCGGCATTCATAAATATGGCTCCCCCTACCGAACCCGGTATCCCGCAGGTAAATTCCAAGCCGCTCAATCCTAATTGTTGAGCTTTAACACTTAGATCTTTAAGTTCTAGCCCTGTACCTGCTGTGATACAGTAAGGATCAGCTGTGTCGACTGCAAACCAATCAAGATATTGTGTATTGATGATTACTGCATTTACTCCATGATCGTTGACAATGATATTAGAACCCCTGCCTAAAATAAAATAAGGAATATTTTCTTGTATCAAGTATGAGAATAACAAACAACATTGTTTTTTGTTACACGGAAATACCATTAATTTAGCACTTCCTCCTACTTGCATGGTAGTATATTGAGATAAAAAAGCTTCCTTTTTGACATCCAAATCTGGCAAAAAGCGATGCAGAATTTGGCAAAATTTATCTGAATCTAACATTAATTCCTTCATAAACATGTTAACTATTATAGCAAAGACTTAATAAAAATTCAATCTATTATAGTTAAAATTACTCAAATAAATAATAGATAATGGTTGCTTTAATAGTATAAAATGTTTTATACTATTTTATGTCAAAAGTAACTATGGGGTGAAATGTGTTCTCTTGGAAAGGCATCTATTTTTATTTGATTATACTTTTTTTATCATCCTGCCGAACTTTTCCTGTTCTTATTGATGGTCAACCTAACCGTTTGGTAGTCAATAAAGATACTGGGTGGAGTATTTTGTCTCAGCATAAATTTTATACTAAGAAGGATCGATACTCATTACAAGGTATGAAAGATTCTTTTGATGTTTTTTATTTTGAAGGCACTAGTTATACAGTAAATAATGCGAATTTATCATCAGTGCCGACTTCTTCTGTTTCTTGGCGATTTCCTTATCTTAAATTTGCTCATATGGAAAATGAATGGCTTCTCAATTGGGATTTTGCATTTTCTTCCAAAAAATTTATTGCGACAGTTTCTACAAATACAGTTCTTGATGACATAGTGTTTCGTGTTTTAGAACGATCAGCATTGGATCAATGGGATTTATTAGTAGAATTCAAACCCCGTCTTCTGCCTGATGACATTGATATTTCGTTAGGAGTTTCAGCTGATAATCAAAAGGGTGTTTTAGCATATATAGATGGAGATGAACTATGGGCAGCAATTTTTCAAGCAACTCAGCAAACTTCTATTTTAACTTTCAGAGTACTATCAACAATTCCCGAAAAATTCCTTGCTTTACAAAACAATGCTAATGAATCTATTTTTGTTTATCTTGATACGACTGAATCTCTCTATGTCAAGAAAATGAAAAATAAATCTGTCATCACAGAACGTTTGATATCTTACTTTCCATCACAAAATGTATCACTATTTCAAGATAGAGATCTGGATTATATTATTTGGATTGTTAGTGATGAGAATAATAAATTAAATATTCAAACTCTCAATTTAAATACATATGAACTTGTTACTAAAAATAAAAATCCTATTAATGGATCAAATGGAATTCTCAGAAAAGATAAAAATGGACTCTATTACTTGGCATTCATTACACCAGAGGATAAACCACGTGTTATTACGACACAAGATTTTAATTCATGGACTCAATTAGGTTCTTATACGATATCATCCTCGGAAATCAAAGATTTAAATTTTGCTCTTTTTGATACAAGTCCGGTTATAGGATATATAGATAATTCTTATTTGCACTTGATGATTTATGACAATCAAAATTTTATTGATAAACCTATTGTTTCAGTACAACAACCAGTTGCAGTTATTGAAGCGCCGTCAAGGGTAGTTCCCGATCGTCCTTTTACTGTCAGCGGCACAAATTCAATAAATTATAATCAAAATCCTCTGACATACTATTGGAAAATAGTCCATAGAGGAATTTTTAATAATCCTTATTCACCAACACCTTCTATCACTATCCCTGCGATTGGTACTTATGATCTTATATTAGAAGTCAGCGATGGTATTCAACTAAGTGCTCCTGTAACTAATAAGGTTACTACAGATAGCAGTGTTCGACCTACTAAAGTCAACTTTACTGTTATTGCGCAAACCAGCCTCCTTGAAGCGACCAGGGTATGGGCTAATATTGATACTACATTTCCTCTTAAATTTTATATAAAAGATAGTACAAATACTTTGTTTGTGACTAATTTTCTTTATGATCCTCAAGTTAAACAATTCTCTGGTAATTTTACGGTTCCCTATACAAATACGGCACTTACTTGTATGACATTCTTAACAATTGAAGACATTCACGGAAATACAATATTAAGTTCGCCTTTTGAAAATACAGTAGCGGCAAATCAGCCTTCTGCTCTGGATTCCCAAGATACTGTAAAAATCACTAATACATTCCAATACTCGCATTTGGTGCCCCCACCTTCTGGTTCGATTAATTGGGTCATAGGAACTAGTTCTACGTTACCAAAAACTATTGAATTGGTTGTTCCCGCAAGACAACTGTATACGGAAAATTTTCTTTATGATCTCATGCCATTGAATATTGTGCTTAAAGATGAAGAAAATAATCAGGTTTTAGCTACAGAAGTAATATCTACAACAGTCAACAGACCTCTAGAAACTGGATATTTTACGGCAAATTGGCGGCGTATTATCGATCCCAGTGTAGGATTAGCTTACAGAGATGTGAAAATGTATATTAGTAATGCACGTGGGGATTCATTAGAGGTATCTCTTGCATTTAATATTCCTACAGCAGCTGCCTCTTATAATATCACGATCACAAATAATGGCACGTGGAGACTAAAACAAAGTCCGACTTATCCTTATGCTTATCTTGTGGCAAAAGATATAGGGGGATTCAACGGAAGTTCTGGAGAATTATTCCATGCATTAAAAGCGGAAAGGGATAAAATTGGTCTTGCTGGGTACAGTACTCGTTGTGGTTTATTTTTCAATATGTTAGAGTTTCCTAAATCGACTTTTGGGTCTCCTTCCGTAAATATTGCAACCAATAATAATCTTGATCCATCAATAACTCCTGGGACAGGAGTAAGAGATCTCTATGGCTATTTTAATCCCATGCTTAATGGAGGGAATAATCTGCAATATTCTCTGATGTATTTTAACCCAATAAGTGCTACGGAATCAGAGTTAAACTTCCGCTGGGGATCAAGTCCGAAATCACTGCAACCGTATGCTTTTACTTTTACCAATTCAGCAGATTCTATTGTTCAAGGATCTTCTAGAATATTATATGCTAATTTTAGAGGAACAACACCTCATTTGGTATTTACTTACAATACAGAATCTACTGCTACTCCTAATAGTTTTGTTGTGAAAAGAGCATATATACCATTTGATGCCGGTTCTCCTACAGTTCCATCAACTCCTATCGAGCCAACAATAAATTCTGTTATAACAGCCGAGACCTCTCTTCGTGGTGCAAAAATGCGTTTTTTTGTTGTTGGATCTTCTACAAATACTGTAGGAGCTAATGCTTTTCAAGATATGTGGGTGACTTTAGGAAATACAGAGCTTTTGCGTTATAGTTATCGTGACTGTGGAGGTGTTACAGATTTTGTTTCTTCTACAGATGAACAGAAGACTTTTCCTACGGCTTCTTATATACCTATTATTCACACTCTTGATAATTCTCGTGAGCTTTATATTGCTGCATATGTCGATTCGGTTAAAGAAAATTTTTCTTTAACTCGGATTAATGATGATCCCAGTATTGGGCCGATAGATTCGGATGACATTGGAACAGCAGATTTATATATAGGCATTCCTAATGAAGCAACAAAAATGACATTAGATGTCCCTACAACTAATAAAACTATAGCTATGGTTTCTGATATAGTATTTCATGATGCTAACTCAACACCGCAGCAATATCTTTATGTATTTTGGATTAATAAAAATAATGAAGTTTATGGAGCACGTGCTTTGCAGAATGAGATTTCAATGGGTACTTCTCCAAATCCCACTTGGGAACATATGGGACGTATTGCGACACATGCTATAAGTATTGAGGCATTCCCAAATGAACAAAATAGACCTGTCCTTTTCATTAAAAATAATTCAGGTAAAATTTCTATTTATGAAGTTAATCTAAAATGAGAGAGGGCAGACACTCTCTCATTGATTTTCACGGTATTTTTGTATAATATTTGAATCGAGTTGATTAAAAAAATCATCTTCTTCAAGGATAGGGATATCATATTCCAAAGCTTTGCGTATTTTGTCTGGTCCTGGTTTTGCACAGGCGATAATAAAATCTGTATTTCGAGTGACTCCTGCCATAGGTTCTGCGCCTAAGCTGCTCAAAAAATTAATCATATCTTCACGACTTAATAAACGGTTTGATTTACCAGTAATAAGAATTTTTTTGCCAATGAAAGGATTATCTCCTAAGGAGGCATTATGATAATTTTCTTCTTCACGTACGGAAAAACCAGTATCAAATAGGAGTTGTAGTTCTTTTTGATTATGGGAATCACTAAAAAATTTAATTATTTCTTCAGTAGCGCTGGGACCAAGAAGAGTACTTTTTGCAGTTGTTGCTTTTATTGCTCTTAGTTCGCTTAACTTTTGTTTATCATTGATGCTTGGTTTTGCTAAAATTTCCTGAATATTTTTTTCTGCTTCTTTCATGTGTTGAATCAATTCAGATTCACGGCCGCCTTGACTGTAAGCTCGTTCGACACTCGGTAGGGATAAAAACGATTTTGCTAATTTGTTAGCACTAACGGTTCCGATGCTTCGTATTCCTAGAGCTTGTAGAAAACGTGATAATGATACTGTTTTAGCCTTATTGATTTCTGATAATAGCATATCGATACTTTTTTCGCCAAATCCTTCAAGACTAATTAATTTTTCTTTATGCTGATGAAGAGTAAAAATGGAAGCTAAGGAATCGGTATATTGAAATATCGGTGATCCTAATAATCCTTTATTGAACAATTCTTCAACAACACGGTCTCCAAAACCTTCGATATCTAATCCTTGCTTTGAAACAAAGTACCGAATACGTGCTTTTACCTTGCCCGGACAAGCTGTATTAGAGCACCTTATAACGCGGGTATGCTGACGGTCATCATCATTTGTTTTTACAGTATCTCTCACTGTCAAGCTGCCGCATACAGGGCATGCTTTAGGTTCTTCTATAGTGCAGGCAGAAGAAGTCCTATCTTCCATGATAGAGCGGACAATATGAGGAATGACATCTCCAGCACGCTTTACAACTACAGTATCACCGATGCGGAAATTATGTTCGGTAATATAATCGAAATTGTGAAGGGATGCACGGGATATCATAGCTCCGGATAAATCCACAGGCTCAAGAATAGCTACTGGTGTTATAGCTCCGGTGCGTCCAACTTCGTATTCTACGTTCAGCAATTTGGTTTGTGCTTCTTCGGGTTCGAATTTCCATGCGATAGCCCATTTAGGAAAACGCTCCGCAAAACCTAAAATTTCCCGGACTTCGTCCATAACAGCTTTTGCGACTATTCCGTCTATTTCATAAGGAAGGTCTTTTCGATTGCTTTCTGTTTCTCGATAGAATTCATAAGCTTCATGAAGATTGCCGGGATGAATTATTTTAAGCACAGGCGACACAGTGAACCCGAGTTTTTTCAGAGCGTTGATACGTTCTGTATGAGTGTTAATTATTCCTATTATAGATGATTTATCTTCAGTTTTCGCATCATAGGCATAAAAAAATAATTTTCGTTCCGCTGATTGGCGAGAATCTAGTAAACGAATACTTCCAGCAGCTGCATTTCTGGGATTAGCAAATTCTTTTTCATTATTGGTTTTGCGTTGATTATTAAGCTCAGTAAAATCCTTTTTCAACATTACTGCTTCGCCGTAAACAACAAGATCCCCGGGCGCTGAACCTTCTAATTTCAAAGGAACATTCCGTATGGTGCGCACGTTTTCGGTGACAAGTTCGCCTATTTCGCCATCGCCGCGCGTTGATGCTTCGGTTAGAATACCGTTTTTATACACAAGTTCCAGTGCCAATCCGTCAAATTTATATTCTAAAACAATACTAGGGGTTGCTAAAGAAGGTAAGTGAACACTCATAACTGTGTTAAAGAAATTTTCGAATTCGGCATTAGTCATTGCATTGCTTAAGCTGAGCATTCGATACCGATGGTGGTATGGAACAAACTGAGTTAGTGGGGCTGTACCTACACGTAATGCCGGTGAATCCGGACTATAAGCTTCCGGATGAGCGGCTTCTAAGTCTAAAAGTTCTCGGAACAGTTTATCATATTCTGCATCCGAAATTTCTGGATTATCGTCCTGATAATAACGTTTATTATGGTATTCTACCAACCTACGTAATTCATGAAGGCGTTCTAAACTCATGAAAAACTCCTTAATTTTCACTGCGAAACTTGATTGAATTGGCATTGTTCCTTATAATACTATTAAACTTTATCGGAAATTCCGGGAGTACCCTAAAGTAAACCTATGAAATTTTATAAAAATATTTTGTTCTTTTTACCGTTTTGTATGTACGCTCAAGATAATGAATATTTGTTTATGTTAACTCCAGATATCAGCATCAAAAATATATTTCATCAAGAAACCGGTTCCCGTTCTTTCCAGCAACTGTTGACTTATTTCGAACATGGGCGATATTTATTTTTTCTTAATGAGCTGCAGCTTTGGAAAACGAGAAATCCATATCGCTATACTAATGAAATTGCTTGGCTGGAAGGGTATGCCTTGCTACAGGTGGATCGAACACAGGAAGCAAAAGATATATTATTATCCTTGACAAATAGCAGTAATATAGAAATTCAACAGCGTGCATTATATGATTTAGCTGGTATGCATTTTAGGGAAAATAAAATCCCAGAAGCATTGAAGTATTTACAGATTATTCAGAATACTCCCCCATCATCGATTCATGAAGCTGCTTTAGTCCAAATGATTATTATTTTGCTGCAGCAAAAAAATTATTCTAAAGCTCAAACAGAAATCAATCGTTTTAATAGTTTATACTCTTCTTCGGCTTATATTAATGAACTTTATTATTTATTGGCTTTTCGTCATTTGCTGGATGGTAACGTAAAAAAAGCTGAAGAATATAGCCTTGCGATTACGCAGACAAAAGAAAATATTTTAGTACAGCGGCTTCTTGCTGAAATTGCGCTTCAAAAAAAAGAGTACCTTAAAGCAATCCAATATTTTCAGTTGCTAACAACAAACAATAACCGTTTTCGGGATGAAGCCCACTATAAACTGGCACTCATCTACAAGTTGCAGAAAGATTATGATTCTGCCGAGCAGAATTTGAAAATTCTGATTGATTATTTTCCTTATTCTGGATATCAGGAACGTGCAAAAGCCGAATTAGCGTCCGTTTATACCTTGCTTAAGAAATATAATGAGGCTTTAAATTACTATCGTTATGAGAGTGCTTACAAAGGAGAAAGAAAAGCTAAAGCCTTGCTTAAAATTACAGAATTATATTTTCTTAAAGGGGATACACCTTCGACTTTGCGTGCGGCTCAGCGCGTTCAAAAGGAATTTCCTTACAGCAGTTATGCTAATGAGGCGCTTTATTGGATAGGTCGTGCTTATATGCAAGATAAGAAATTTCAAAAAAGTATTGATATATTCAATTCTTACCTAATTCGTGAACCTGTGAGTTCTCAAAAGGATGAGATTTCTATATTTTTAGGGCATGCTTATGCAAATATCAATAACCAAACAGAAGCTCGCCGTCACTTTCAAAGTATTGTACGTAATTCAACAAACAGCATCTTAAAGCAGAATGCTTTGTTAGGGTTAGGGCGTAGTTATAGTGTGGATAATCAGCCAAGGCGTGCTCTAGAATATTTTGATAGGATTTGGAAGACATGGCCTGATAGTGGTATTGGTGATCAAGCTTTATATCTTTCAGGAGTTGTGCGCTATAATTTGAGACAGAATAAAGAAGCTATTAATAATCTTTCCCGTTTGACTAATCAATATCCTGATTCGGCATTTAAAAATGAAGCTCTTTTAGTTCTTGCCAAGCTGCAGTTTAAAACAGAAAATTTTGATCAAGTCAAGGATATAGCAAGTTTAACATCCATTCAGGATAAAGAAATGCTTTCTGAACTAAAAGAATTATTGGCACGTAGTGAATTTCGATTAGGAAATTTTGAAAATGCGTTAACGAATTTTCGAGATGCTGCAAAATTAACTAAAAATTCTCAACGTTTAACAGCGTTGCTGCTTGCAGAGGCGTCTGCATTTCGAAATCTGGGCAGACATAAAGAAGCAGTGAAGCTTTATGAAAAATATCTGAACAGCCTTGACGAAAAAAAAGATATTGCTCAACTCCAAGATTTATTTTGGTCTGAAATTATTCTAAGTTATATAGAAGCAAAAGAATATAATAAAGCTCAGGAAACTTTGAATTATTTTTCTGCAAATTTTCCTGGAAGCCAATATCTTGGTGAAATTTATTTTAAATTAGCAGATGAGCGATTTACACAAAAAGATTATAAAAAGGCTGTACTTTTGTATCGATCTGTCCGCGAAACAGGAAACGATAAAAATCTGTATAGTGAAGCACTGCTTCGCGAGGCATGGAGTTTAAGCTTTTCGGATGAGCTTTCAGCAGAATCTTTATTTCAGGAATTTTTGGCTGCATATCCTAATCATCCTGCTGTTCCGGAAGTGTTGATTAAAATAGCAGAATTACAGGATATAAAAGGAAATAATCTGGCTGCTCAGCGATTCCGAGAAGAATTAGTTGATCGATTTGGTTCGTCTTTGGAGGCAGAAAAAGCCCGTATTTTTCTTGCAGCTCGCTTTGATAAAAATGATTCTGAAGAAACTTATAAGAAAGCAGCATCTCAATATTCGGATAAAAAACTTAAAGCAAAAATTCTTCAAAGGCTAGCTGATAAATTGGAATTAGAAAAACAAGATCTTAAAATGCTATCCATTTTAATGGAAATTCATGAGTTGAGAGATGCCGATTTAGGTGCGGATGCTGCATTAAAAGCTGGGAAATTGTATATGATTATGGGCGATGGAAAAAAGGCTTTACCTATTTTTGTCAGTATTGTTACGGATTATGATCAGAAGCATATTCCTGATGCATTGTTGGGTATTATAGAAAGTTATTTATTGATGAATGATTTTGTAAGTGCCCAAAAAATTGCTATCCGAATCTTTGAACAGTATCCAAACAGCAAACAAGCTCGTCGTGCTAGTGTTTTGTTGGCTCAAGCAGATGCTTAATTGTATTGATTATCGTATGTGTAGAATTTTCCGGAATAGTAGGAAATAATTCTTTAAATTTGTTAATATCATAAAAAAGTGTCAAAATTTGGTTAAGTAGTTCTTCAGCAGTCATTGTGGATTCGTTTAAGCAGAGTGCTGCTCCTGCATCCCTTAAGAAATAAGCATTAAGTGCTTGGTGGTTATCCGGCGACTGATGAATAGGGATAAAAAGCGCAGGTACACGGAAAAATAACGATTCACTGACAGTACCGGCACCGCTGCGTGCTACTATAGCGTCGCAGGCAGACCAAAACATATCCATACGATTGATAAAACGATATATTTTTACGTATTCTGAAAAATGTTGTTGTAGAAAATCTATTTTTCCTTCTTCAAGAAAACGATCAAATTCTTTGGCACCAAGGCTCCAAATAAGAGAAATATTATTTTTTATTATATGTGCTACTATGTCAAAAAGCGCATCATTAATGACTTTTGCTCCTTGAGAGCCTCCGGAAATACCAAGAATTTTATTCGTGCTTGCAAGGTCAAAAAAGTTGCAGGCTGTTAGCTTGTCAATTTTTTCAGAACAAAGCACAGGGTTACCGGAGAATATAATTTTGGATTGGGGAACTTTTTGGACATTGGGAAAAGCTGTAAAAACTTTCATTGCAAACTTTGCCCAAAATCGATTAGTAATTCCAGCAACACTATTTTGTTCCAGGATAAAAAGCGGGATTCTTAATAGAACAGCAGCAAGTGCAGGAATATTCGATACATATCCGCCTGTAATAATAACAGCATCAGGCTTAAAATTTTTTATTTGAGAAAAAGTTTGCAGCCATGCAGAAAAAATTTTTCCTATTTGCTGAGGAGTATTCCATGATAATCGGCGTGAGATACCCGAAATATCTACCATAATTCTATCGTTTGTATCAATTTTTTGTACCATATCATATATAAGATCCTGCTTGCGAAGAACATATATGGTTTGATTGCCTAAAGATTTTAATGTTTTGTAAACAGCAATCCCGGGTGCTAAATGGCCTCCTGTACCGCCGCCGCCTATGATAAAACGCATAAATTTTCCTTATTCTATTTCGTTAACGATTTGTTTGACATGAGTGAGAAATTCTTCTTTAGAATACAATAAAAATCGATATTCGGCTCCTGTGGTAGAATAAGGTTCCGAAATTCCTGTCAGAGACCAGAATTCAAGAAGATTAATATTAGGGCATTTTTGGAGAATTAGTAAATCAATTTCTGAAACCAATCGAGCTTGTGCCGGTAATATATGCCTATACATCAGATAGGCTTTTGATTCATACAAACAAAAATAATATTGTCGGGAACGTCGAAGAATAATAGTTCCAGGAGGTAGCATACGCATGATAAGTTTTTCGAATATGTCAACTTGTGAAGTAAAATAGTATTTCAAGTATTTATGCGCAAGAATGTATCCCCATTTGTCGTTGATAGGTGATAAATCTTTGAAATCAGGATTTTCATGGTATAAATGCTGATATTCTATCAAAGCTTGAAATTCATCTCCCCGTTTCGAAAAAAGTGAAGCTTGCATATAACGCAGTTCTAAAATAGTTTGAGGATCGGAGGCATGTTGAAGAGCATTTTCAATAAAATGCGCACCCTCTTCATAATTTTTTAAAATAATACAGAGTTCGGCATACTCTTGGATAATTTGGTTTTTATATTCGATATTGTCTGAATCTAAAAGGGCTCGGTAAACTTCAGCAGCGCGTTCGAAATTTTTTAGCGCTTTAAGTGTTCGTCCATAGTTAAAAGAGAGAATTGGTTCGCCTGCGCGATTTAAAATGCCGTAATGACGGATTGCTTTGGTATATAATCCTAAAACAGCAAGGGTTTCGGCGTAAAGGTAACGTGCTTCAGCTAATAGCGGATTTTTTTTGAGAAGTGAACGTAGAATCTGACGTGCTGGTTCAGGCTTGCCGGTGTTCAACAATAACGAAGCTAATTTATAATTAGCAAACGGATCTTCCTCAGCAAGTGATAATGCTGTTCTATAATGCATTTCTGCTCTAGTGTAGTCTTTTAATGCACAGTGGATATCTGCAATTTCTGTTTCCACTGTTATACGAATTTTGTTTTTAATATCCAGATGACGGAGAAGGCTTTCAAACCATTCCAAAGCTTCATAATATTGAAGAAGACGCATGCGAGCACGTGCTGCATGCAGATAAACATCAATAGGAAGTAATTTATTGGTTTTTCCTTGAGTAAGCTGAATAACGGTATGATAATCTGCTTGATCAAAAGCTCGGGAGACATCGAGTTCTAAGTTGTAGTGGGGCCAGAACTTATAGATACAAAAAATTCCTCCTGCCATGCTTACCATCACCGTCAGTAAGCCGGCGCTAAACATCATTAAATCCATGACTTGTCCTATATATTAAAAAGAAAATGGACAACATCTCCGTCTTTCATGGTGTATTCTTTCCCTTCTTGGCGGAGTAAACCTTTTTCTTTTGCTTTTGTCCAAGATCCTATTTCTGATAAATTGCTAAACGATATCGTTTCTGCGCGTATAAATCCTCGTTGTATATCCGTGTGAATAACACCAGCAGCTTCTGGTGCAGATGTTCCGTTGGGTATTGTCCAAGCTCTTGTTTCCTGAACACCCGTAGTGAAATAGGTCATTAAGCCAAGCAATTGATATCCTGCTTTGATCAACCGATTAAGACCGCTATTTTCCCATCCTAGTTCTTTTAGATATTCCATCATTTCATGATCTTCAAGCTCGGAAAGTTCTTGTTCTATCTGTGCTGATAGAGGTAATACTTGTGCGTTTAAGAGCTGAGATTTTTCGAGTAGAGCATGCCAATGAGGATTGTTTTCTGGCATATTAACTTCTTCTTCTGACAAATTTGCCGCAATAAGCAAAGGCTTCTCTGTTAAAAAACGGTAATTTTTTGTTAGAATCTTCTGTACGGGAGTAAGTGTTGCTTGACTGATCATCTTGCTTTGAGTAAGGAATTCTTCCAAATATGACATAAGATCAAACAATTCTTTTGCGCTTTTATTACCTGATTTTGCCATACGTTCCTGTTTTGATTTGACATTAAGAACAGTTTCGAGGTCTTTCAATGCCAGTTCATCCAAAATAATATTAATATCCCGTACCGGATCGACTGTACCAGAAACATGAATGATATCCGGGTCGTCAAAAAGCCTGGTCATTAGAATAATAGCATCAGTTTCACGGATATGGGAAAGAAATTGGTTCCCTAATCCATCGCCCTTTGATGCGCCTTCTACAAGTCCAGCAATATCAACAAACTCAACAACGGCAGGAATAATTTTTTTTGATCCGGAAATTTCCGATAAGACCTTTAGTCGGTGATCCGGAACTTCAACAACACCAATATTTGGATCTATCGTGCAAAATGGATAATTTTCGCTAGCTATTCCTGATTTGGTTAGTGCATTGAAAAGAGTTGATTTACCAACATTCGGAAGCCCTACTATTCCACAAGAAAATCCCACAAAAAACTCCTCAAAACAATAATACCATATTATAGCAGGAAATAAGATTGTCAGCAAGTTTTAAATAGAGGTCTTGAAAAAAAACTCAAAATATTTTATAATGTGCTTATTTTTTAGAGGATCATGATGATCTTAGCTCCAACTTTTTATTTTAGACCACTTTCTATCCCTATTGTTTTGTTGCATTCATACAATATCAGCTTAAGGAATCCTCTTCCGGAAGAAATTCCTCTTTTTGAACAAAGTATTAAAGTTCTCAGTGATATATTATCTGACAAAGAAAAACGAAGAATCTTATATACTTTATATCCGTTTGGCATACCGAATGCCAAAGGCACAATTACTACAGAACAATTTATTCATGAGCTTGCGAAAATATGGGTTATTGCTCAGACGAATCAGCGTATTCCTTTGAATCAGGATCTTATTGATTATGGCTATCTATGCGGCTACATTTCTGATCAGACTTACGTAATGAGTCCTAACACTTTTATTGGCGATATTAAAACAATGGAAAGGCGTGAATTATTCCGTGCTCTCAAGCGTGAATTGCCAAAAGCTTCTGTTTTGCTGGTTAATCCTCATATGCCCAATACTGATCTGTAATATCTTGAAAATTATGCATCTTGTTTGGAAAGCCTGTTAGTTCAGAACGACTTATTAAAAACTCTGCGCCTCTTAGCCCAACATCTTCGTCAAGCCAATACACATGATGTCGAAAAGCGTTTTCTTCAATATACAATTGCTTGTGAAGTATTGTTAGTCGGTAACAACCATAATAGAGTTGCAATCAGTAGACAGTTTTCCTCAAAACTGGCATTAATCCGCCATTTGAGTATTAAAAATAAACAAGAAAATATCTTATATACCCCTATTGAAATGCAACTTCATTTCAACAAGATATACGGTATGCGCTCTACTTTGCTGCATGGACGTGAAGGTGGATTCTGTAAAAAGCAATTGGCACACTATACAAGTATTTTATTTCATACACTACGCTTAGGGTTGAATATGCTTGTTCAAGACCCGCAACTGCTTATGTTTTTACGAAAATCATAGTTTAAAATCTTTAATTCCCCATTCAGGATTCATAGCAAGAATTTTCTCGACCCGTTCCAGATCTTGAGATGTATCTACGCTAACAAAGTCATAAGGGATTGACAACTGGATTTGTGGCTCAAACACTCGAAATATTTGGCGATTTTTATAAATATATTGAGTTACGTGCTCTTTATCAGTACTTGATGTGGCATTTTTGTGTGCTGATAATAATGCTTTTGGTGTGACAATTTCCACACCAGTACCAAGAGGGTTACCTAAAAAATGTGCTAAATCCATTGTTTCGTCGAACAAATCGATAAGTTGATTGGCAAGAAAAACCGATAGCAAAGGATTATCTGCAGTCACACGCATAATCGGATTTTGGACACAAAAATAACGAGCTGCATCTACATAACGTTTGAGTACATCCAACTCTGATCCTCCAAAAACTTGAATGTCTAATTTTTCTTTTTTGATAAAATCATGGAAAGTTTCTATTTCTCTATCGGGCACAAGAAGAGCATGATTTTTAATGTTTTTCATGGCTTGAACCCTTTGAATAACATGAGTTAAGATGGGTTTTCCTATTAATGGCGCAAAAATCTTTCCTGGGAAACGTTTTGATCCCAGCCGTGCTTGTATGCCTGCAAATATTTCCATAATTATCCCATTAGTCGAAATTTGAATATTTTTATATTTTGTTTTATAATATTATCAAAAATACTGAAGGTTTCTATGAATTTCACAGTTATTGTTTCGTTTATCAAGAATAACATTTTTCTATTTGTACTGTTGTTTTTTATTATTATCCTTTTCATTAAAAATAGGGGCTTGTCGAAAAAGATAATGCATTTAGAGCAGCATTTATTCAGTTTTGAAAGAAACGTCGATCAAAAAAATAATATCCTTGAAAACGTTACATCTCGACTTACTTTAGGTATGCCTGTAAACCTCAATCCCGAAGAGCGTGAAAGAAAATTATTGAAAACTGTTCAGGATTTAATGAATGATTTTTCAATTAAATTTAACCGCAGTATTCAAAATTATCTTTCTTCCGAACGCGATATTTGGAATAATAAATTTTCTGTTCTTCTCTACACATTAGGTAAAACAGAAAAAGATTTAGCAGAAAGCCGTGATATATTATTTCAAGATACATGGACTTCTATTGCTGAGCTAAACCAAAAAAGCCAATTACTTTTTCAAGATATGAAAGAGGATGGAATTTTTTATCGAACTCAATCTTTATGGTTGCTCGGCAATCTTTGTCTCCATCAAAACCAGTATATTGATGCATTCCGTCATTATACAGCTGCGATGAAGCTGTATAATGATGCTAAACCTTCTTTACCCTTAACTGTTTCGTTAATGTGGAAAATAGCTTTTGATTTTTGTAACTGTAGTTTAAGCTTAGATAAAAAATCTCAAAAAGATATTTTATCTAAATTTTATCTCACGCCGCATGGTATTCTCTCTTTGTATCAAATGCTTGATGATAAAGATTCTCATACAGAATTGCTGCAGAGGATCCGAATTTGGCATAATAATATCTTAGCGATTAATTAGTTCTGGTTTCCAAATGCTTTTATCTCCTTCTAGATCCAGTACAAACTGATCTTTCTCCGGGATCAAAATGGCTTGCACTTCAGGCTGGAAATATAATGATGATTGATCAAATGTGCCTAAAGTAAAATGATTGTTGTGTTCGTGAAAAAGGTAAAAAGGTTCTTGTATAACAAAGGATTGATCAGGATAGGATTCTTTCCATTCTGTTAATTCTTGAAAACTCACTATCTCCAAAGTCAATAAATCAGCAAATTGGCTGTCTTTTTGCAAAGGATTTTTCATAATACGTTCCATTGCTAGGAATAATCAGTCGCCATTTTCCATACATAAATAACGTTTAAACCACAAATGATAAACAGAAACAAGCATATTTTGCAACAAAGGATGAGTATGGTCTGCATGTAATGCGAAAATATTTTTTCATGGTGTTGAAAACCATTCTTTGATATTTTTTTTATGAGCGTAAATAATTAATGCCGCCAGCAAAATAGATGCTAATCTCAATGGCATAGATACTCCGGGAGTTAAATACATAACGAAAGGCATGGCAATTGCTGCTGTAACTGAAGCTTTACCTACTGTCTTGCCGAATAGAAAAAAGCTTGAGATAAATACAGCTAATATAGTCAATGAAGGAATAGGGGCTAGTGTAAATAATACTCCTGCTGATGTTGCAACACCTTTTCCTCCTTTAAATTTCAGCCAGGGTGAAAAAACATGTCCTAAAATAGCTGAAAATCCTACTAATAGATTGCAAATATCGTTATTTTGGTGGATTAATATTTTAAAAATCAAAAGGGGGACTGCACCTTTTAGAAAATCCAGCACGAAAACTGGTATAAAGCCTTGCCAGAAACCAAACATACGTCCAGCATTAGTAGCACCGATGTTTCCTGATCCTAATTTTCTAATATCACTCCCGCGGATCAGTCCGTAAATTAAACCAAATGGAATGCTTCCGCTGATAAATGCAATAATCATAAATAATATTGTTAAGCCAATGAGATGATGGGGGGAAAACATAAGTGCCTCCTATTTTTCTGCGTTTGACAGACGACTGAAATCTGCTATTTCTTTAAACAGGCTGTTGATAAAAGAAAGCAATGCTAATCGATTATTTTCTTGAATATCACCTGTTTTGATCATAATGTTGGCAAAAAAATCGGTAATTACCGGTTCTAAAGAGAGCAGTTCTTTTAATTTTTCTGCATAAGAAAGTGTCGAAATTTTATTTTCTATTACCTGATAGCTCTTAAAAAGCATTTTTTCTGCGGGTGCTTGAAGTAGTTGAGGATCAAAGTTAGTGATCGTATAGTCTTCTAGTATATTGCTAATACGTTTTGAAAGTCCTGTTAGAATTTGCAGCTGTTGGCTATGATGAGTACGTAAATCCTGTAGTGCAGATGCTTTTTGGATGCTTTCTAAAATATTATCAGTCCCTTGATCACAGATAATCGCTATAATGTCAGCAGAAAAATGATAAGGTGCCTGCTTCAGAATATTTTCTATTCTGACTTGTATAAATTTAGTGATGGAATCCTGCCAATGCTTGAGCTCGACTTGCAAAAGCGGCTGATATATATCCAATACGGCTGTTAAAAATTCTGATACTGAAAAATTATTCCAGCCGAATGCTTCTAAAATATGAATGATCGCAATAACTTGCCGGCGCAGGGCATAAGGATCTCGAGACCCTGTTACTTCTTTACCTACAGCATATAGTGTTAGTAAATTGTCTAACCGGTCTGTAAGAGCTAAAATACCAGATAATGCTTGGGATGGCATTGTGTAGTTTTTATCGAGAGCCAGTGGATAATATTGTTCTTTAATGGCAGATGCTACAGGTTTAGGCAAGCCTGCTTTTTGGGCATAATAGCTACCAATAATGCCTTGCAATTCGGGAAATTCTCCGACCATAAGCGATGCAAGATCTGCTTTAGAGTAAGCAATAGCTTGCAACAAAAGTTGACTGTCAAGGTTGAGATGGAGTTGTTTGTTGAGAATCGTACCAATTTTCTGCATCCGTTCAATTTTATCGTTCATGCTGCCGGCACCGTCCACAAAAGCAATAGAATGTAGAGTCTGTCGATAGAATTCAAGGCCTTTTTTAATATCTTCTTCATAGAAAAATGCACCGTCTGCAAAACGTGCTTTCAAAACACGGCTATTACCAGCTATAACATTTTTGCAGGTTTCTTCGTCGGAACAAGGAATATTAGCCGTAATGATGTAATAAGGCATAAGTACACCTTCGTGAGAAATAATGGGAATGTATTTTTGGTGAATTTTCATTTCGGAAATTAGTACTTCTTTGGGCAGCAGTAAAAATTCAGGATCAAATTCTGCTAGTATAGGATGCGGAAACTCTGTTAGCGAGGCTAGGGTATTTGATAATTCTGAATCTAAAAGCGCATTGGCATTTTGAGTTTGAGCCAGTAAATCAGCTGCTTTCTCAATTGTTGTAGCTCTTTCTTCAAAGGAAGGAAGCACACCCAATGAAGTCAATGTTTCGGCGTAATTATCTGCATGAATTAAAATAACTGGCTTGGGAAAAAGTTGTCTGTGTCCCAATAAAATATTTCTTGCTTCCAAACCAAAAAATTTCAGGGGCAATATTTTATCATCCAACATAGCAATAATACTGCGCACTGGCCTGATAAATTCATAAATTTGACCTTGATGATTCCAGCGCATGGGCTCGTTAAATTTAATCCCAGTGACTATTTCTGTGGTAATTTCTTCAAGCAACGTTTCGATAGGTTGTCCTTTTTTTTGTTTTTCTATAAAAATATACTCTTGTCCTTTGATGTTGCGTATTATAATATCATCGGAACTGACATTATAGGTTTTAAAAAATCCTTCTAAAGCTTTAGTGGGTTTTCCATCCAAATATGCAGCTTTGACAGAAGGGCCTTTTTGTTCAAGAAGTTGATTATTTCCATGAGCTGGCAGTCCCGAAACATAAAAAGATAACCGTCTAGGGGTTGCAAAATATTCTATATCTGTATAATGAATATCCGCTTGCTGAAATGCTAAAGGTACTGATTTTTGTAAATGCTGCAGTGTTTTAGGCAAGATTTCATGAGGAATTTCTTCAACTAAGAGTTCAAAGATAAAATTAGGCAAGGATTTCCTCCCAATATTTTTATAATTATAAAAATATTTTTATTTTTTTTCAACTAATAATCTTCAGGACGAAAAAAATTTCTTTCAACTCCACTGAGATAAGCCATCATCGGCCTGTTAGAGTTGATTCTTGCCCAGTCAAGTGCGGTACGTCCATTGTTGTCCTGTGTGAAGGGAGCTGCTCCGTAAATAATTAAATAATCCGCTATAAGCATCCCTTGAGGAAGTAAAGCTGTATTATGTAGAGGTGTTAGCCCTTGCTTGTCGCGCGCGTTCACAATAGCACCGTGATTGATCAGCGTTTCGATCATTTCTAAAGATTCTGCTTCTACGGCCATATGAAGCGGAGTTTTACCTTCATGATCAGCAAGATTGACATTAGCTCCGAGTTTTAAAGTGTTAAAAAATAAAAAAATATCTTTATTTATAATAGACCAGTGCAGCAAAGTACGCCCTAATTTATCAGAAGCATTAACAGATTTCTCGGATACAGTTTCGATAGGGGTGAAGATATTGTTTGATGCCTCTGATTTTATATTAGTATCATTACTGTGTCGAGTATCAAATTGGTAAAAATCATTCGAAATAATAGACTGTTTGTTTGTAGATGGCTCTAAATATAAAGAAGCTTCCTGTGCAAATGAAAAATTTGCGAAAAATAAAAGAAAAATTAGCATAAATGCCTCCCAATATGCTAAATAGTAATATGTTTAATTCCGATCATAAAAATATTATCGGATTAAAAGAAAAATTATCAAACTATTTTAGTTCTTACAGGAAAAAAACGATAAACATAAAAAGTAGCAACGCAACTTGAAATTTTAGTGAATTAGTGTTATAATAAAATATATTAGTATTTCTTATGCTTTAAAGGAGCAGTGTATGACTTTATTAAAAAAGTTATCAAAAAGTCAAAAAATCAGATTAGCATTTCTAGGGTTATGTATTATTCCGCTTATTATCTATGCTCAGAATAATGGACAACATAAATGGACTGTATATACAGGAGATCCAGCATTCTTGACACTAGCAGATACGATTGATAAGGGTAGGGTAATTTATCATAAAGATGCTCAGAATTTTTCTGCTGTAGCGGGTAATAGAGGAGTATTATTCACTACAACCTTTGTAGCTTTTCCTTCATTGAACGGTTCCTTTTCATGGTCTCAGGTTCGTATTAATGAAGGGACTTTATCGTTTTATCCTCATATTTTTACGGTTGATGGTGGTGAAAGCACTTTATCATTAGCTATTTTGTATAATATTGCACGTGTTTCACCTGTTCGAGGGGTTAGAACACGTCCTAGTTTTAGTCCTACGTCTATTTTGCAGCTTGAAAAAGAAAAAATGAATTTTACGCGCTTAAAATTTGTATCCGAAGGATTTTCTACCACTTTAAATCTTCAAACTGCTAATCAAGAAACAGAATTAAGTTTAAGTGACTATGAAGTTAATTATACTTATTGGCTTAAATCACGACCTAATAAAAAAGAGGCAGATGATTTGCGAGCATTTTTTAAACGTCCGTTGAAGTCATTTAAATTACGTGCTTACAGTGATAAAGGTTATTTGGATACCACATTAGATGGTCCGAAATTGGTAACTTTAGGAGATGTATTTGTAAAAAGTATAGATTTATATGAACGTCTTGTTGATCCACGATCTCCATTAAATCGAACTCCTCGTCAAGCTCCTGCTCAAACAAATGCTGCTCCTAAAAAGCCTGCAGCTCCTGCTCAAACAAATGCTGCTCCTAAAAAGCCTGCAGCTCCTGCTCGAACAAATGCTGCTCCTAAAAAGCCTGCAGCTCCTGCTCGAACAAATGCTGCTCCTAAAAAGCCTGCAGCTAAACCTGCTCCTAAGACTCAGCAGGTGAAAAAGGTAACTACAAATAAACGGCCTCAAACTACTAAAGTTGTGAAGCCCAAATAATAAACACCCTTTAAGGGTGTTTATTATTTTTTATTTGCAGGTTCAACGTTTACAAGAATTCCGCTAACACGAACTTTTTGAATATTAGTATAAACATCATCTGCTTTATTTTCAACTACTTCAAAAAAGGTAAATTTATCATAAATATTAATTCGCCCAATATCAGAACCTTGAATACTACATTCTTTTACTAAAGCTTGAATAATATCTTTTGGGCTTGTGCGATTATTTCGACCAACGTTCATAAAAAATCGAATCATACCAGCTTCTGCTCCGGTATCTGTATATTTATTTGCTTTTTTCTTTTGTTCATTTGCCCTTTCTTCTGAGTTCATTTTTAATAAAGCTGCTGCTAAATCTAAAAGATCTAATTGTGCTTGTTCAGACCAATCTTGAACTTTATCTTTGTATATGTGAATATCTTCTGAGCCAGCAATTTGGATTAATTTTTCTATAGTCCGTTGATTCTGAATACGCTCGACATCTTTAATTGTCGGTATCTTTACTGGTATAAGGTCACTTTTTGTCATTTTTTTCAAACTATTAACCTGATAACGCTCTCGTTTTCCAATAAATGCATAGCTTTTACCTTCTCGGCCTGCTCGACCTGTACGACCAATACGATGGATATATTGCTCAATATCTTGTGGAAAATCATAATTAATGACTAAATCTACATTATCGACATCTAAGCCTCGTGCAGCCACATCCGTAGCAACGAGAACTTCAATAGTTCCTTGTCGGAATTTTTGCATTACAGAATCACGTTGAGCTTGTTTCATATCACCGTGTAGTCCATCAGCAAAAATTCCTTTAGCCTGAAGTTCCGCAACTACTTCATCTGTTTTTCGTTTGGTATTACAAAAAACTAGAGCTAAACGTGGATTTTCTATTTTTAATATACGTATAGTAGCTTCGAATTTTTGACTTTCGTTAATGTTTAATACAAACTGCTCAACTTTTGGTGCTGCTGCTTGATGATTGTCTATTTTTATTGTGATAGGTTTTTTTTGAAATTGCAAAGCAATTTCAAAAATAGGTTTAGGCATGGTCGCTGAAAAAAGAATAGTTTGTCTATCTGTAGGTGCTAAAGCAAGAATTTCTTTCATGTCATCAACAAAACCCATATCTAACATACGATCTGCTTCATCAAGAATAACCATTTTAACATTTTTGAGATTTAATGTCCTTCTGTTTAAATGATCAATAACTCTTCCTGGAGTTCCGACTACAATATGTACACCACGAGCAAGTGTTTTAATTTGACGTTCAATAGAAGTTCCTCCATAGATAGATGCGATTTTTAATCGACGTTTATGCGCTCCTAAACGTGTGATTTCTTTTGCAACTTGATTAGCTAATTCTCTTGTAGGACATAGAATTAGAATTTGTGTGTCTTTTATGTCTGTGTCAATATTTATTAATGCTGGAATACCAAAAGCAATAGTTTTCCCAGATCCAGTATGTGCTTGCCCTATAATATCACTGCCATCCATAATAATAGGAAGGCTTTTTGATTGAATCATGGTTGGATTAATATATCCCATGTCATTAATGGCATGAAATATATCTTCTGGTAAATTGAGATCAGTAAATGTTTTGCTTAAATCAAATGTTGTGCTCACAAGATGCTCCTTTTGTTTTGCTAAAAAATTAGATAGAACAGGTGACGAAAATTAACTGTTCTGATAAGATTTCCTTTATTATTATAGCATAAAGATTATAGATTGGGAAGAGTTTTTTTAAACTTATTTTAAATTTTTACTGAAACGGCTGTGAAAATATGATAAATGTTTTGGTAATTCTTTATTTTTCAAATTCATTGTTTCTGCTGCAATGAATAAAGGTCGTTTAATTACTTCAGTATGAATACGCGCAACATATTCACCAATAATTCCTAATCCTAGTAAAATAGCTCCTGAGAAAAATAAAAGAGTCATCATCAATGAACCCCATCCAGGAATAAAATTGCTTGTGAAGAAAAGTGAATATAACGTGTAAATAGCTAAAATAATCGATACAGCAATAGCTATTAATCCTAAAGACTGCAAAAATAAAATAGGAAAGTAACTAAAAGAAAATAATCCATCCTTAGCAAGTTGAAACATATCTTTCATTCCGAACTTTGTTGTTCCTATAGTACGTTCTGTCCGTTCAAACGGAAATTCTATTTGAGAAAAACCTAACCAGCTGACCATAGCCCTATTAAAACGGTTATGTTCTTCCATATTTATGACAACATCAACGACAACACGATCCATAAGTCTGAATTCGCCGACGTCCTGAGGAATGGCAGTATATGATAAATTATTTAGCAGCCGGTAAAATAAAAATGCTGTTAATCTTTTGAAAATCCCTTCACCCTGACGGACAATTCTCTTACCAAAAACTACTTGATAACCTTCTTTCCACAAGCGCATCATTTCGGGGATGCAATCAGGAGGGTCTTGAAGGTCTGCATCCATAAGAATTACAGCTTCTCCCGAACTGTAGCACATACCAGCATAAAAAGCTATTTGTTGACCTCTGTTTGCTGCCAACGATACAATTTTTATTCTGTGATCTTTTTGTGCATAGTTTTGCAGAATAGATAGAGTTTGATCTTTGGAACCATCATTAACGCATATGATTTCGTAATCTTTAATACTAAATTCTTCTAACTTGTGAGTCAGCATGTCTAAAGAAACTGCAATACCTTCTTCCTCGTTATAACAAGGAATAACAATAGATAGTAGCAACATAGAATTTCTCCAAATAATATCTATTATTTTATGATTAAAATATCTTTTTGTCAATAGATCATTGAATAAATTTTGAATGTAAGTTATACTATACAATAAGTTGGTGAAAATGCTACACAAAAGAGAGGCAATGATGACTTTAATTCAATTTTTATCTTACAGTATACTTGGATTGATAACAGGTTTAGTCAGTGGTATGGCTGGTGTCGGTGGCGGAGTAATTATTGTTCCAGCATTAGTTTTGTTATTTGGATTTCCACAAAAAATGGCGCAAGGAACTTCAATCACTATGTTTATATTACCTATAGGATTGGCTGCTGTTATTAAGTATTGGCAGGCTGGAAATGTAAATGTTAAAATATCATTGATTTTAGCATTATTTTATGTTATTGGCTCATATATTAGTGCAGGATTTGCTCAAAAAATAGACGAAAAAATATTGAAAAATTTTTTTGCGCTCTTAATGATTATTACGGCACTTAATATGCTTGATTTAAAAGATTTATTTCAATATATATATAATTTTTTTAGGTAGAAATTACTCATTTTAGAGAAGATAATATATTAAATTATTTTTTATTTAAGGTAAATATTTATTTGTATTATATTTAAGCATATGAGATATCGATACAAATACTGTTAAAATTATAGAAATAGTTTTCAATCTTTAAAAACTATTTCTATAAAGCTGATATAAAAATAAAAGTTGCTAAAATATCTTTCTTATTAAAGAGTATACAACTATATTGATCCATGTAAAAATCACTATTTAAATAGGTTCACTATTGTTCCAATAATAATACCAACACCAACAAAATCACCATCACTGAATGTTGTATTTGCAAATCCTAATTCTCCTAATATAGGTAATAATGTCACAGGCATGAATGCTAATAATAAACCATTAACGAAACTGCCGAAAATACAGCCTCTACGTCCTCCCAAAGCGTTACCAAATACACCTGCTGTGGCTCCCACAAAGAAATGAGGTACTACTCCTGGAATAATTAATACTCCACCTATAGCATATAAAATGGCTAGTCCGGCTAATCCGCCTACAAAACTGCATAAAAATCCTATAATAACAGCATTAGGAGCATAAGGAAAAACAACAGGGCAATCCAATGCAGGAATGGCATTAGGGACGAATTTTTCGGATATGCCTTTGAATGCTGGGATAATTTCGCCAATAACCATTCTCACACCGGAAAGCACAATTGAAACACCTGCTGCAAAAGTGATTCCTTGAATTAAAGCAAATACTAAATACTGCTGGCCTTCTGATAAAGTTTCAACGAAATCCTCTCCTGCCGCTAAAGCTGCTCCAATGTATAGAATGGACATGGTTAGTGCAATTGTAAGTATGTTATCTCGTAAAAAGCTTAATTCCTTAGGGATTTTTAGTTCTTCTGTTGATGGAGATCCTTTTCCAATCAACTTGCCAATGAGAGCAGAAATAGAGTAGGTGATATTACTAAAGTGCCCTAATGCAATATGATTTTCTGGACCAACGATTTTAGGCATAGCCCAGTAGGTCAGCAACGGAGACAAACTCATAGCTAATGCGTTTGCTAGGGACGATACCAAAATAAGCAAGATGCCGCCACTTAGACCACCAACAGATACAATCACAGTAATCATTGCGGCCATATAAAAAATATGGTGACCTGTTAGGAAAATAAATTTGATAGGAGTAAAACGGGCAATCATCAAATGAAAAATCATAGAGACTACAGTAACAATAGAAACCTGAGTCCCATAAGTGCCTAATGCAACCGCAACAATAGCTTCGTTATTAGGGATAACGCCTTGAACATGAAATGCTTTTTCGATCATTTGGCCGAAAGGCTGAAGCGAATTGACAATAACTCCAGCTCCGGAACCAAGGAGAATAAAACCGATTAGTGCTTTCATAGAGCCGGAGATGATTTCGTTTATGCTTTTTTTTAAGAAAATCAATCCTAACATAGTAAAAAGTGCTACTAAAATTGAGGCTTGGCTTAAAAGATCGACAATAAATTTTAACATAGGGAACTCCTATAATTTCTCACTAATTTTTTGTTTCAGTTCTGGGAGGCTGAGCAAATTTTCTAATACAATGATTTTTTCAGGGTCTATGCCTGAAACAGCTGCTGATGTCGCGACATCTTTACCAAAAACATAGTAATCCGCTGATTTCGTTGATAGTGAAGAAATATCACAATGCTCTACTTCAGCATCTAGCCCTAATTCTTTGATAACTTTTGAAATATTCATCGATATCATAAGCGATGATCCTAATCCTGAACCGCATGCTGTTAAAAATTTAAGTGTCATTTTTTTCTCCTTAATTATTATTTGGAAATTGCATGAATAACATCTGTTACTGACTCTGCAATTTTCAGTTTATTTAAAAGTATTTCATCACTAAAAAGTTCTGCTATATCCATAATAAGGTCTGTATGACTGTTATCTTCATTGCCTGCAAGACCAAGCAAGCAAAAAATAGGATTATTGTTGTGATCACCAAATAATATTCCATTTCTGATAATTAATATACTGATACCTGTTTTGTTGACTCCGTGTTCCGGTCGAGCATGAGGCATTCCTACTCCTGGAGCAATTAGATAATGAAAATGTAGGTCTTTACTGATTTTTTTTACGGCATCTACATACTGAGATTGAATGTAATTATTCTGAAGAAGAGGGGTAAAACAGATATCTAAAGCAGACTTCCATGATTCTGTGTTATCAATAATTTTTACAGAATTTAAAGTTTTTAGCTGCTCGCTTAGAGATGGCATAATAAATTCCTCAATATTATAATATATATATTGTATTTTATATGTTAATTGTTTTTTTGTCAATCTTATTGCTTATAAACAAATAGAGAAAAATTATTTGACAATACATTATAAAGATTGTATAATAGTACAGAATTATAAATATCCGATATTATATATCGATGAGAGGAGTTTTCGATGACTAATAAAAAAGTGACTTATGTTGCTGTCGGCGAAGCTGTTGCCGCTAAAATGGGCTTGCCTAAAAGTAAAGGTGCCGAACTTGGGCGAACTTTTGTGGAAGAAGTCGCATCACTTTTACAAAAAGGTACGGGCGTTGAATTAACTGGATTAGCTACTATGAGTGTTGAAATGTCAAAAGCACGTATTGGTCGTAATCCTAAAACAGGAGCTGAATTAAAAATTCCTGCAAAAAAGCGGGTTAAAGTTGCAGTTTCTCAGAAACTGAAAAAAAGCTTGTAATTAAATTTTAAAATCCCCTAAACTTAGGGGATTTTTTTAAGCAGTGAGTATATGTATCAGAGTTATAAACAAAAATTATTAGATCGATTTCTTAGTTACGTAAGCATTCCTAGTCAAAGTAATACCAATGATCAAACATTGCCATCCAGTGAAGGCCAGATGCAGCTTGCCCTTTTGCTTGAGCAAGAATTACAAAAAATGGGATTATGTCATATAAAATTAAGGGAAAATGCTATTTTAACAGCACAATTGCCCGCAACAAAAAAAAATATTCCATCTGTTGGATTTATAGCGCATTTAGATACCGTTGATGTAGGGTTAAGTCCGGTGATTAATCCTCAAGTTCTATATTTTAATGGTCAGGATGTTCTTTTGAATAAAGAAAAAAATATAGTTTTTAAAGTAGATGAGCACCCCGAAATATTATCTTATAAAGAAGATTATATTATATTTACAGATGGTACAAGTGTTCTTGGGGCTGATAACAAAGCTGCTATTGCAACAATTATGACTATGTTAGAGTATTTCATTCAAGAAAAACATGATCATGGTGATATATGGGTTGCTTTTTTGCCTGATGAAGAAATCGGATTAAGAGGTGCTTGGGCTTTAGATTTATCGGAATTTCCTGTTAAATTTGCTTATACGATAGACTGCTGCGAGTTAGGCGAAGTAGTATTCGAAACTTTCAATGCCGCATCTGCTGTGATTAAAATTCAAGGAATTTCTGCGCATCCAATGTCAGCAAAAGATGTAATGGTAAATCCAGTTTTAGTAGCTCATGATTTTATTGCCCAGTTTGATAAAAGGGATACTCCTGAATGCACGGAAAATCGGGAAGGATATATTTGGGTATATAGTGTGAAAGCAGATTCTTCTGCAGCAGAAGTAATCTTATCAATTCGAGATTTTGATAACAATATCCTTGAATCAAGAAAATTAATGGTGCAAAAAGCTGTAGATGAAGTTAGAAAACTATATCCTAAAGCAAAAATTGAATATAAAATTAATAATATATATTCAAATATTGCAAACAGTTTAATAGATACTATGCCTGTAGAATTGCTATATCAAGCGTGTCAAAATCTCAATATTCCTATTAATATAATATCCATGAGAGGAGGGACAGATGGTTCTGCACTTTCAGCAAAAGGATTGCCTACTCCTAATTATTTTACGGGAGCTCATAATTTTCATTCTATTTATGAATTTCTACCTCTCAAATCTTTCGAATATTCATGGCTGACAACTTTAGAAATTATCAAAATATTAGCAACAACTACTAACGATTAATAGGTTTTATGTTGTTCCCAATACCAAGCAGTTTTTACCATGTCTTTCAAAGTAAATTGAGGATTCCAATTAAGGATTTTTTTTGTCTTTTGAGGATCAGCAATGAGTAATGCCGGATCTCCAGCTCTTCTATCGGTATATAATACTTTAAAATCTACACCTGTAACTTTTTTTCCGACTTCTACCATTTCTTTAACCGAAAATCCACTACCATTACCAAGATTAAAATCATCATTCACATTTTGTGAAATCATTCTTTCCATTCCTAAAATATGGGCTTTAGCAAGATCCGTAACGTGTATATAATCGCGAACACATGTACCATCTGATGTAGGATAGTCATTTCCAAAAATAGATAGCGAATCTCGTTGTCCTGCTGCGGTTTTAAGCATAACAGAAAGTAGGTGTGTCGGAGGTTCGTAAGACTGTCCGATAATTCCTTCATGATCAGCTCCGCAAGCATTAAAATAACGGAAAATACAATAATGAAAATCAGGATATGCATAGGCCATGTCTTTAAGAAGCCGTTCTACCATTAATTTTGAAGAACCATAAGGGTTAATAGGAATTTGCGGATGGTTTTCGTCGATTTTTTCTGCTTGAGGGTTGCCAAAAGTGGCTGCAGTACTGCTGAAAACAAAATAATTAATATTTGCTTTTATCATTGCTTTGAGCAATGATAAAACTTTACAAAAATTGTTTTCATAATAAACATCTGGTTGCATCATGGAAGTACCAACTTCAATGAATGCCGCAAAATGCATAACTGTTTTTATAGGATATTCTTTGAAGATCTTTTCAAGCAGTGTAGAATCACCAAGATCACCTTCTATCAAAGGAATATTTTTATCGATTGCCGAGATTGCTTCACGATGTCCTTTACTAAGATTGTCAAGTACTACAACGGGGTAGCCTTGTTGATGGAGTTCTTTAACGATGTGGGAACCAATATATCCGGCTCCACCGACTATAAGGATCGTATCTTTCATATTTATACCTTTTTTCGAAAATATCTCTGATTATACCATACATATAAAAAATGTCAAGACTATTTCTTGAATTTATAAAGAGAAGAAGTTATACTTAAGAATAAATTTGAAGGAGATATATATGTATAAAATAGCTGTTGTAGGAGCAGGGCCGGCAGGTATTGCAATGGCACGTGAATTAACAGCTGCTGGCGTTAGTTCTGAAGAAATTCTCATGCTTGAGAAATCGCAGCATGATAATGCATCTGTAAGGCAGTTTTATCCGGCTGGCAAAACAATAAATTCTGTTTATAAAAATATCAAAACTGAGAAAAAAGGATTAGTGGGATTTCAAGGTATTATTCAAGTGGATGATTATTTCAGACTTTCCGATCAAGCATTAAAAGACTCTAATGTAAAGGTTTATTTTAATACCGAAGTTCTTAAAATAAAAAAACAATCTGGCCATTTTATTTTAGAAACATCCAAGGGTAATTTTGAAAGTAATTATGTTGTATTAGCAAGTGGTGTTTTTGCGAAGCCTCGCAACCCAGATTATAAAATACCGGCAGAAATTTTAAATAAGGTATCCTATGATGTTTTACGTTTTCAAAAAGAAAAAATTTTCGGCCGCAAAGTTATTGTAGTAGGTGGCGGCGACTCTGCTGCTGAATACACTCAAACTTTAGCTGCTTTAGGTAATTTTGTTTATATTTCCTATCGTCAAGATAATTTTTTTCGTATGAATCAATTAAATAAGGACCTTTTGACCCAGTTAGAGCAAAATCAAAAAATTAAAATTATGTTTTCTACAGATATTGTCGGACTTGAAGCTCAAAATGATGAGATCTTAATTAAATTTGATGGCAGTAATAATTTGACTGTTGATAATGTTGTATTTGCATTAGGAGGGGCATCTCCTGTTGCTTTCATGAATAATTGTGGTATTGATTATGATGATACAAATGTGCAATTAAGATCACATCATGAAAGCTCTATTGATGGAATATTTATTGCTGGAGATTTATCTATGGGTCGTAAGGGAGGGTCATTGATGCTAGCATTTAATAGCGCAAGAGATATAATGGAGGGATTATCTATAAATTACAGTTTTCCAGCTCCTGCTCGAATTTGAAATAGTCTTTTTATAATAAAAAATAAACCGGATAAAGATTCTATCCGGTTTATTTTTTATTTTTCTAACTCTCGTCTGTATACTTTGTTTGATGGAGTCGTAGTTGTCTGGCCACCTAAGAGTATTAATGTATTATCAATAGATTGCATACTTGCAGCAAAACTTCCACTAGTTGTAATTCCTGAAGAGTCACTGTCTGTAGCGTATTGGTTCTGCCATGTTTTTGCACCGTCTGATGACATATAAAATTTGCCATCTGCTGGATTAAGAATGATAATATTTTTACCAATCACTGTAGCCGGAATGCGACCGTTTGTATCACCAGTAAGGGTAAAAGGGAAGGTTGTATGTACTTCTGCCCATGTTAATCCACGGTCTGAGCTTTTGTATATTTTCGGACTAAATTGTTGTGCAGGTTGATTATGGGCTGTATAACTATGTATTAAAAATACATCTTGTCCCATTACAATAGCTGTCATATCTTTGGCAGCATTCCATATATTGGAACTTTTGACTTGATTCCATGTAGTACCGCCGTCAAAGCTTTGCCATGTGTCATTTTTTAGTGTATATGAAGAAGACGTGCTATCATAATCTGCACCACCTGCTATAGTGATGGAATCGCCGACAACAAAAATTGCAGCGCCCCCGCGATTAGTGAGTTCATTAGGTAGTGGAAGAGGAATCCAATCCCCACTGAGTGTTTTAGATTTATGTAAGCGATTGTATCCATCTGTAATATTATTAGGTGTCTTAAATATAACATTGTCGTAAACATAAACTTCATCTTTATAAGTAAAAGTCTGACCTTGAAAAGCTCGTGCAGGAGTAACTGCACCAGCATCGACTTGAGTCCATGTTTTTCCTTTATCCGAACTGCGATGAACTGTAGTAAGCCATGTCGTAGTAGGATTATGAGAAGTTTCATTAAGATCGATTTTTTGTGTTACGCCTGAAAGGGCATAGATAAAAACTTTTCCTTCTTTTTGAACAACAAAAGTTGATAATCCTGATCTTCCCTGACCCCATTCATTAACAGTATTCTCTTTTTCATTACTATCAGTAGGTATTTTTAATGTATAATTAACTGATGGTGCGCTATAGAGCGGACTAAATAAAAATTTACTGGAATTTAATTTCTGCTCGGCTTCATTGACAGAACTTGCAGTAACGATTTTTGCTGCAGTATTTTCGTCATTAATTTGATAAGTAAAATAGGGAAATACTTCTCCAGCGTAAGCAATACCTGAGCGAGTCATAGAAGTAATAGTTAGGGCTGTTCCTTTTTCTTGAATGAGCTCTAATTGAAATACTGTAGGGCTGCTAGTTTTTTTCATTGCGTATATTCGAATGTGGCTGCCAGAAGAATTTATAGAGCTATAAGTCGCAATTTGATCTTTTGCATTAATTTCCCAAGTGTAAGAATTATTATGATCATATTGGTTTCCGTTGCCAATGTAAGTCCATGGTCCTAAATTTTGCAGAGAAGACAGTCTTCGTTCCGGACGATCAGCAATAGCAACAGGAACATAGGACCAAGTTCCAACAGCTTCTAGATTTTGAGATAATTTATTAAGCTCTTGTTGGGTTGGGTTGCCACTTATAGGTACTTGAAGAATGAACTGAGCTTTAGGAGTGTCATCAGAGAAATTTAACGTAAATCCAAACATATTGTTAGCATTATCTCCTGCTATAGTTCCTGTGGGTACTGCTAATGCATATACTGCAATATTTTGAGAAATATTGGATAATCCTCTTAAATTATATAATGCTTTATTTGTGATAATGCCGTTAATTTTAATAATTTCTAAAGTATGGTCTTGACCGTTTTCTTTATCATACGTAGCTCTAAAAATTTCGGTATAATCAGCATTATAAACACCTGCAACTGTCATTTTGACCCAGTCCCCACCAACATAAAGTCGGTATAATGCAGGATCTTCAATTATTTTACTAGTATAATCAGTTCCTTTATAGATAGTAATTGCATCACGTGCTCGTGCAGCAGTATTTTGTATAGTAATTTTTGCTTTATAGGTTTTGAGTGTTGTATTTTCAATTTCTATACCTAAATAAAGACCATCATACGAAAGAGATCCATTCAGCAAGTATATTGCTTGATTAGTGGTTGGATTTGCTACCAATTGTAATTTATATGTGCCATTGATAGAATTTTGTCCTTCTTTTGATTCAATAAATACGGTTTGAGTGTCAGCATCAAACAAATATCTGTTGCTATGAGTGTAGGTGCTGTGTTCAAATAATAATCCGTTGATTGGTTCAAGAAATTGAAAATTTAGTACATTAGCTGATTGTAAAGAACATCCGGTTAATGCTGCTGTAATAGTTATTAGGAGAAATTTTTTCATCACGAACTTCCTTATATTAATATTATTAAATATAATGCTTATTATTGTAACATAGTAATGAAATTTTGTCAACAATTATCCTTTATTTTATCGAGATTATTCTTTTTAAACTTAAACAATATCAAAAAAATAATCAAATTTTCCCATTACCCAATAGAGCACTTCTGAAGCTATTTAGTCTCTATTTAATAAAAAATCGTATTTTTTCAAGTATGGTGCTACTTCGTTGTTAAGAAAATCTTCAGTTTGTTCTGAAGCATAGCCAGTAAAATTTTTTGCATTAACGATTTCAGTAATTTCTTGATGGGACAGCGGAAAATGAGGATCATTTGCCAACTGCTCTAATAAGTTATTTTCCAATCCAGCTTCCTTAACTCTAGCTGAAGCTTCCATCGAGTGTCTTCGAAGTGTTTCGTGGAGTGCTTGTCTGTCGTTTCCTTTTTTGACTGCATGCATTAATAATGCTTCTGTAGCAAGGAATGACAGTTCACTGTCAATATGTTTTTTGATCATTTGAGGATATACTGTTAGGCCAGTCGCAATTTTTTCCCACAGCATCAAAATAGCATCTGTTCCTAAAAAAGCTTGAGGAATCGTTAATCGCTTATTTGCTGAATCGTCAAGAGAACGTTCTAACCACTGTGTTGAAGCAACCATTGCAGGAGAGGAAACCAATGATAATACAAATTTTGCTAGTGATGATATGCGCTCACTAAGAATGGGATTCCGCTTATAAGCCATAGCGCTGGAACCTATTTGTGTTTCGGAAAAAGGCTCTTCCACTTCTCTCAAGTGCTGTAATAAGCGTAGGTCATTGGTGAATTTGTGAGCAGATTCGGCGATATTCCCAAGCAGGTTTACAATTTTTGAATCTATTTTTCTGTCATAAGTCTGTCCACTAACGGGTATAGTTTTGGAGAAGCCCATTTTTTGAACGACCAGCATATCAAGTTTTTTGAATTTTGTATAATCTCCACCAAATAAATCCGCAAATCCACTGCCAGTACCGACAGCTCCTTTGATTCCACGCAATGCCAGTCCGTCGAGAATAAATTCAAGTTCGCGAAGATCTGTTAATAGGCTTTGAATCCAGAGTGTTGCTCGTTTGCCGACAGTTGTTAACTGAGCCGGCTGAAAATGTGTAAAGCCTAGCGTCGGTAGATCCTTATATCTCAAGGCAAATACTGAAAGTGCTTCAATCGTACGCACCAGACCAATACGAATAATATGAAGCCCTTCGCGCATTTGAATAATATCAGTATTGTCTGTAACAAAGGCTGATGTAGCACCCATATGAATAATGCCTTTTGCTGCGGGAGCAACATCACCGTAAGCATGAATATGAGCCATGACATCATGATGAAAAATATTTTCATAGTGTTTGACAAGCTTGTAATCAATGTCGTATTGATGATTGCGTAGTTCGTTGATTTGCTCAGGAGAAATAGGGAGACCACATTCCATCTGTGCTTCGGCAAGGGCTGTCCAAAGCTTGCGCCATGTTTGATATTTTGTATTGTTTGAAAAGTTTTGCAACATATTTTCAGAACTATACCGTTCAGCCCAGGGTGTGGAATAATCATCATTCATAATTTACTCCGTTGCGATATATTGTTCGCGGCCTGCTCCTACTGAAACAAATCCAATAGAGCATTCGGTATATTTTTCAATTTTTTCTATATAGCGTCGAGCGTTTTTAGGTAGCTCGGAAAAGGTTTTACAGTTCGAAATATCTTCATTCCAGCCGGGCATTGTTTCATAAACAGCTGAGATGCGTGCCAGCATCTCAGCTGAAGCGGGCATTTCAGAGATTTTTTTTCCTTCAAGCTCGTATCCTACACAGACGGGAATATCTTTGAGACCACTGAGCACATCTAGTTTCGTTAATGCAATTTCGGTGAACCCATTAATTTTACAGGCATAACGCAGTACAGCCAAATCAAGCCATCCACAACGCCTTGGCCGTCCTGTTGTTGAACCGTATTCGCTACCTTTGGAACGGAGCCATTCTCCCTGCTGGTTATCAAGCTCGGTAACGAAAGGTCCTTCGCCTACACGTGTCGAGTAAGCTTTGCAAACTCCAATAATTTTGCGGATGTGGCGTGGCGAAATACTTGAACCAACTGTTCCACCGGCCGCTGTCGGTGATGACGAGGTTACGTAGGGATACGAGCCGTAATCGATATCCAGCATCATCGCTTGAGCTCCTTCAAGAAGAATGTTTTTGTTTTCGGCAAGCGCTTTTTGAATTTCTGTTTCTGTGTTAATGATGCGTTTGCCTACTTTTTGAGTTATTTCTTTATATTCACTTAAAATAGAATCATAATCTAAGGGATTTTCATTAAATATTTTAATAAGAATTTCGTTTTTTGTTTTAAGAATATTTTTGAGTTTTTCAGGAAACGAGCCATCCAATAAATCTCCTGTACGTAGTCCCAGCCTTGCATATTTATCGCTGTAGCAAGGACCAATCCCGCGCTTTGTCGTACCGATTTTATCACTGCGTTGTCCTTCCCAAAGCCTGTCCAAGATAATATGATAGGGCATAATTAAATGAGCTCTGCTGCTGATGAAAATATGTCCTGTATCGAAACCGCGTGCTTCAAGAGAGGCAATTTCTTGAAGAAATACCTTAAAATCAATAACCATGCCGGCACCTAGTAAGCATTTACTATGTTTGTGAAGGACTCCTGAGGGCAGCAAATGCAAAATAAAACTTTCATTGCCTACTTCTATAGTATGGCCGGCGTTGTTTCCACCCCCAAAGCGGATCACATAATCGGTGTTAGCTCCAAGCATATCGATAATTTTGCCTTTGCCTTCATCGCCCCATTGCGCACCTAATATTATGTCTACCGGCATGTGTCCTCCTGTTTTTTTAAGTGTCCCGGTGTATATCGGAACTTATATAAGATTTCTTAAAGTTTTTCGGAGAAATTTTTGCGAAACAGGGGGTTTTGTTCTATAATTTAGTCGAGCTGTCTAAGGAGCACCTGTGGAGAAAAAAACAAAACTATTGATTAGCGAAAATGATATTATTCTGGATTTTCCGCATAAGCGCGAAGTTTTTGTCGATGATATTTCTGATAAGGCTGAATCGTGTTTCATTGAGTATGTTAAAGCTCAGGAACAGCTGTTTTCGTGCAAAGAATTTTTATTTCGACGCTATTTTGCTGATGCTATACAACCTGCTGATTCCATATCCTTGGAAGATAATTTCCTTTTTAAAGGGAATAATTTGATTGTTCTTCATTCTATACTGCCGGTGTTTCACGGCACGGTGAAGTTAATTTATATTGATCCTCCTTACAATACGGGAAATACATTTATTTATAAGGATAAATTTTCGCGTGCGGTGTGGCTGCTGTTTATGAAAAATAGACTAGAAACAGCATGGGAGTTTCTGCGTCCGGATGGTATTTTAGCGGTGCAGTGCGATGAAAACGAGCAGGCATATCTTAAGGTATTAATGGATGAACTTTTTGGTGAAGATAATAGTTTGGGAGTAGTGGCTGTTATGATGAATCCGGGAGGCAGAGATTATCGTTCGATAGCACGGACACACGAGTATATTTTGTTTTACGGAAAAACCAGCCAAGCACGGCTTTATCCTCTCCCAAAAATAGACAAACCGTTTCCTTTTCATGATTGCTTGGGAGGGTTTGAGCTGCGCAGCTTGAGAAACGGTAATATTCGGTTTCATGAGGGCAATCGTCCGAATTTACGGTATGCGTTTTATGTTGATCCTTCAAAAAGCGACGAAAACGGACTTTATCCTGTATTTTTAACGAAAAAAAAAGGGAGAATCGAAATTTTTCCCAAGGAATCTCAAGGTACCAAGACCGTATGGCGTTGGAGTAAATCAAAAGCAAAAGCTAATCTGACTACAAACTTAGCTGCACGTGCTTCGAAAGACACTTTTCTTATATTTGAGAAGTATAGAAAAGATACAAAACTAGTCCGCAGCATTTGGACAGAGAAAGAGTTTCAAACCAGCAAAGGAACACGCCATATTAAAGAAATGTTTTCTTACAGTGCTTTTGACTATCCTAAACCAGAACAGTTGATTGCGCGTATTATTGAAATTGCGACACTTCCTTCCGATAGGGTTATGGATTTTTTTCTTGGTTCTGGTACCACAGCTGCAGCAGCTCATAAAATGGGCAGATCCTGGATCGGCATAGAGCAAATGCATTATATCGACACTGTAACGCTATCTCGCTTGCAGAAGGTGCTGACAGGTGAAGCTGGTGGTATTTCGGAGCTCTGCGGTTGGAAAGGCGGAGGTAATTTCTTGTATGCCGAACTATTGAGGGATGATAAGCACCCTTTTGGGATTGACTATATTGCTCGCCAGGATAAATCATGTATCTCAGATTTTTATCATCTTTCAGAACAAGTTCAGATCAATAAGGTATAATCCGTCAAATGCTCCGATAAGAATGTAATTTTCTTTCATATCTAAAATCTGAAGTGGCGGATGATCAAAAAAATCTTCGCTTATTGTTGATGAAATAATAGATAAATCTTGAATATTTATAACTTTAAAGTCACCATCTGCAGTATCGGCCAGCACGATCCGCTGTTTATTACCAATGACCGGTGTGTTGATGGCTCGTACTCGGGAAGGAGCTTCAAAACGTACACTACGTAGAGGGCTAAGAGTTTCATCTATTTCAGTCAAGATTCCCGAAAAATGTTCAAGTAACCACACACGCCCTCCGGCTAAGGAAAAAATACCATCCTTGTAAACATTATTACGGGCAAAAATTTCATCTTCGCGGTATACTAATAATTCGTCACTGGTGGGAACGAAAATATATGGGCTTTGGATAATAGGCTGACGCAATGAAAATGCTGAATATGGTGATCCACAAATCAGCATACGCCTTTTTTTTGAGTCGGGTGAGAATAGTTCTAAAAATCCATTTTGGAAGCCTAAAAGTAGTTCATTTCCAAAGATCAGCGGTAAAGTTTTAGGTGATGAGTTGAATGTAAAAAGTTTTTTGTGTTTGAGGCTATGTTTATCGAATTCTAAAAGATCAGGACCTAGAAACACATAAATTTTGTTATTGAAGAAAATAGAATGTCTAGGCATTAGTAAAGTATGCTGAAAAGCAGAATGCTTTTGTGTATCATAAGAGTATTGCTCGAGCAACTCTCCGTCTGTGGTACGGATTCTGAGTAATGCATCACTGATTACTACAATGATTTCATTTGTATCTGTATGCAAAATTTTAGCTTCAGATATGGGACTTTCAGATGCCAAACCTTTGATCCAAAGCATTTTTGCAGTATCTCTCTCGAGTGCAATCAAATAATGACGGTTCAAAACGAAAATTTTATCACCGATGAATATGCCAGAACGCCAAAATTGTCCACTACGGGGTGAAGGTTCTTTTTCATCAATTATATACTGCCATATAAATCCTTTGGGCAGGCCATTGGAACGCGTCGCAGGGTATATAGGAATTGCTGCAAAAAACAATAGAGTAGCATAAAAAATATTCATTTTTTCCGCCGTGCATTTTTCTTTTGACGCGTGTTAAGTGCTGGCATTTCTTGTTCGGCTCTGATATCTAGACGGCTTAGCAAACTTAAAGTTTCTAGTCTTATTTTTTCTTTCATTTCACGAAACATCTCTGATGCGCGCAATTTGTACTCAACAACAGGACTTTTTTGTGCATATCCTTGCAGACCAATACCGTTTCGAAGCGCATCGATGTTCCGCAAATGCTCTTTCCATGCCCCGTCCAGTGTACGAAGGGAGATAAATTTGACTGCTTGTCTTACAATTTCGGGTGGAACATCTGTAAAACGGTCAAGTACTTGTTTTCTTAATTCTAGGACTAAATCATTGAAAGAATTATACTTATCAAGAGTAATTTCAGTATTGAAATAGGTATGAATCCACGATTTTAATTGATCATCGTCCCAAGTATCAATTTTCCGGGGGCGTTCACGGCGTATCTCAGCATAATCATCCAATGCTTCTGTAATAAGTTCTTCTAGCATCAGATGTTCATGTTCGACATCCAGGATACGATCGCGCAGTTTGTAAATGTAGTTTCTTTGTTCATTCATGACTTCGTCGTATTCTAAAATATTTTTGCGGATATCGAAATGAAAATTTTCCAATCTTTTTTGAGCGATTTCTATAACGCGGCTGGAAAGTTTATCCTGCAGTTCGTCTTTTTCTGAGAAACCTGCTTTTGCCATAAAATCTTTGCGTTGAGCCATGCCTACTGCTTTCATCAGCTGATCGTCAAAAGAAACGTAGAAAATAGAAGCTCCCGAGTCTCCCTGACGTCCTGAACGCCCACGCAATTGGTTATCAATTCGGCGAGCTTCATGACGTTCTGCTCCTAGGACTAACAAACCTCCCAACTCGACAACTCCTTCTCCAAGCTTGATATCTGTACCTCGACCGGCCATATTGGTAGCGATTGTTACTGCGTTTTTCTTACCCGCATCTTTAATAATTTCGGCTTCTTGAGCATGATATTTGGCGTTTAGCACATTGTGAGAAATTTTTGCTTTTTTAAGCAGTTTCGACAACTCTTCTGATGATTCCACCGAACCCGTACCCACAAGTACTGGTTGTCCTTTTGCGTGAGCTTCGGCAATGTCTTTCAATAGAGCTTTGTATTTGGCTTCTTTTGAAATAAACATTTTGTCCGGATAATCAATACGTGCTATAGGTTGATTGGTAGGGATAACGATCACATCGGTTTTGTAAATGGAATAAAGTTCGGCAGCTTCTGTTTCAGCAGTGCCTGTCATGCCGGCAAGTTTGCTATACATCCTAAAAAGATTCTGAAAGGTAATAGATGCAAGTGTTTGATATTCTTCTTTAATTCTGAGTTTTTCTTTGGCTTCGATAGCTTGATGAATTCCGTCCGACCAACGGCGTCCTGGCATTTTACGTCCAGTAAATTCATCGATAATGACTATTTCTCCATTTTCTACAATATATTCAACTTCTTTGGAGTATAAATAATGGGCTTTAATTCCTGACAAAACATAATGAATATAGATGCTGTGTTCAGGAGAATAAAGATCATCAATGCCGAGAAGTTGTTCGATATGCTTAGCGCCTTGATCTGTAAGAGTTACACTTTTTTCTTTGAGGAAAAGTCCAAAATCTCCTGTACCTTCGATAACTTCTTCTTTTTCGTTGATTTCTGCTTGCTTCAGTTGTGGAATAATACGATCTACTTTATAGTAGAGATCGGTTTTTTCCTCGGACGGCCCGGAAATAATAAGAGGGGTGCGCGCTTCGTCAATGAGGATCGAATCGGCTTCATCGACGATCGCATAATTTAGTGGACGTTGTGTTTTTTCGCTCAGGTCAAACACCATATTGTTGCGCAGGTAGTCAAAGCCCAGTTCATTATTGGTAATATAAGTGATATCGCAGGCATAAGCGTCTTTACGGTCAATAGAAGTTAGTTCCGTGCCAAATCCCTGTCCTGAAAATTTCACTTCGAAGCTTTGTCTATCTTGGTTTATAATGCCTACGCTTAGTCCTAAGAACAAATAAATCGGAGCCATCCATTCGGCGTCGCGTTTGGCTAGGTAGTCGTTAACTGTGACGAGGTGAACACCTTTTCCAGTCAGTGCGTTTAGGTACAAAGGCAGAGTTGCCACAAGTGTTTTTCCTTCTCCTGTTTTCATTTCGGCAATGTTGCCTTCGTGCAGGGCAATACCTCCAAACAATTGCACATCAAAATGCCGCATATTGAGCGTTCGAAATGCTGTTTCGCGTACTACTGCAAAAGCTTCCGGTAGAATGTCGTCTAATGTTTCGCCACTATCCAAACGGTGCTTAAACGTTTCTGTTATTTCTGTAAGCTCTTCATTGCTTAAGGCTTGCATTTTAGGTTCCAGGGCATTGATCTGGTCAACTCGTCCTTGGATTTTTTTTAAATCGCGTTTCTGCTTGCTTCCAAAGAATAGTTCCAATATTTTATCAAAAACAGCCATTGTGAGCTCCTATTTATAATAGTAAAATTATAAAGTCCTTTGTAGTAAAAATCAAGTTTTCGTGAAAAAGCACTCCGCTTGTTTAGGGTAGAATGTTTGTTATTTTTTATTTGTGATGAGATGTCCCATTTTGTAGGTTATAGCTAGAGTTATTCGAGTGGAAATTTCTTGGAACATGAATATAAAAACATAGTTAGGACAATAAGAAGGATAGAGATTTTTTTAAAATCATGCAACTCCTAAAAATATTAATAGTGTGTTAATCTTTTGTATTTCTTAAATAGCTTAGAAGTAAGAGAACGGTTTTCTTGATTAATTAATCGAACATATATTATAATGGTGATAGGAATTTTTGCCTTGTAATCTTTAAGGAGGTAACAATGAAAATATGGATCAGTCTCTTAATATTTATATTTGTTTCTTGCAGTAAAATTACGGAGCGTCCTGATACTGTAGTTATGGGTGTGCCTTCAGATATTATTACTCTAGATCCTCATGCTCATAATGATGCGGGATCGTCACGTATTGTTGCGCAGGTATTCAATCGGCTTCTTGAAAAGAATCGCCAAGGTGAATTTCTTCCTTCGCTTGTTATCGAATGGAAGATGATTGACCCTCTACTTTGGGAATTTAAGTTGCGTCCGAATGTTTTGTTTCATAATGGTGCTCCTTTGACCATTGAGGATGTTGTGTTTTCGTTGGAGCGTATGCGTAAAACACCTGGTATGCTGCGCGATTTAATGACTTCAATTGAGGAAATTAGACCTGTTGGAGAAGGTAAATTTCAAATTAAAACGCGTTATTTTGATGATTTGCTTTTAGATGTTTTGGCACATAATGCAGCAGGGATTATGCATAAGCAGACGGTCGAAAGTTTAGGTCCTGAAGTTACGCGGTATGCTGTGGGTACAGGTGCTTACAAGGTGGCTGATCATAAGATTGGTGATTCGGTACTTCTTCAGCGAAATGAAGACTTTTTTGATGGCGCTCCTCAGGTGCCTTATATTCTGCTGAGGAATATTGTAGATCCTTTTGTGCGGTCTCTGGCACTCGAAACGAAAGAATTACAAATTTCTTATATTCATGATTCAGATGTTGAAGCAATGCGTTTGCTACCTTACTTGGATCTTGTTGAGTTTGAGTCGTCGCGACTGGAATATTTAGGAATGAATTTCCGTAAGCCCGAATTTCAAGATATCTCTTTGCGGCGTGCATTGCTCTACGCTGTCGATAGAAAAGGGCTGGTTAATGCGCTCCTCAGCGGCAATGGCAAGCCATTAGTAGTTCCTCTGCCATGGAGGGTTGCGCAGCCTTTCATGACGCAGAATGAGTATTCCGCTTTTATCCAAGAACATCAAATCAATACACTGCCTGATTTTACCCTACCCAAGCGAACATTAATTTTCGGTACACCTGAGGGCTATCGAGTAAAACTAGCTGAAGCAATACAAGCAAGCCTTGGGGAATTGGGAATTAAAACAGAAATCCGAGTGCTCGAATATGGAGCTTTCCTTGAAGCACTGACAGAAGGTGCTTTTGATTTGTTTCTTTATGGCAAAACATCAGTTACGCTTAATCCATACGAGTTTTTTTATGATATTTATCATTCGCATTCGACGCCTAGCCTTGGAAATGCCGGCTTTTATAAGAATGAAAATCTTGATCCTCTCATAGAGCAGGTACGCAGAGAAATATCACCAGAAAAACGCCGGGCACTTTATACGGAAATAGCGGATAAGGTAGCTGAAGATGTTGCAGTAGTACCACTTTATGCTCCGGTTTTTTATCTCGGCCAAAATAAAAAAATTAAGGGTTTTTATCTTGATAATGTATTTTCTCCGCGCTTTGACAGGATTTCATATTGAATTTTATTTTTGGTATTGACATAAACTTCGATATCATATAGAATATGGATATTCTTATGAATAGGGGGTTTTATGAAATTTATCGGAGTTATCGGAGTGCTGTTTTTTATGGGAATAGCTTTTTTGTTTTCCAAAAATAAAAAAAGCGTCAAACTCCAAACTGTTTTCTGGGGATTGATGCTGCAAATTTTGTTTTCCTTTATTATCCTAGGAACAACTACCGTTTCTTCTGTTGCAGCAGGCATTTTTATCTTTTTATTATGTGTTTATTTGGCTGTGACCCGATTTAATCGAGCTGGTTTCTTCCGTAAACAGCTATTTACAGCGCTTTTGGCCGTGATAATGTCTGCTGCTTTGATTTTTATCGGATATATTGTAGGGGTTCAGCCTTCATCGGGAGCTGAACCCTATTTTGTTTCTATCAGTCCAGTTGTTCAAATCTTTTGGCTGCTGATTTTTATTGTCTGGATATTAAGAAAGTTTATTCAAAATCACACATTTCGATTGTTTCCTCTTAATTCTATTTTTTTTCTTGTGGCTGTTTCACTTTCATTTGGAGGATCTTTAGCACTATCTGCAGCTACTAACGGCCAATTTGGTACTCCGTCTGCATCGATGGCGAAGCTTTCGGCATCAGTTGGCAAGTTTCTGATGATCCCTACTGATGAGGGTGCTAGTTTTGTTTTTGGTAGCTTGTATGATCCTTCAGGGCCTTGGGGATTTTTATTTTTTGTGAAAGTACTGCCTACTATTATATTTTTTTCAGCATTTATCTCTGTGCTTTATTATTTTGGTATTGTCCAGGTGCTGATCGAAGAAATGGCACGTTTTATGCGCTGGACCATGAAAACCAGTGGTACTGAAACTTTGTCTTGTGCTGCTAATATTTTTGTCGGTCAGACAGAAGCTCCTATTTTGGTCAAACCTTTCGTATCGACAATGACCAATTCAGAACTGCATGCCATTATGTCGGGAGGATTCGCAACCATATCTGGTGGTGTTTTTGCAGGATTTGTATCAATGGGCATCGATGCCAGTTATCTTATTGGAGCCAGCATTATGAGTGCGCCTGCAGCTTTACTGCTTTCCAAAATCTGGTACCCTGAAACGGAACATTCTATCTCCGATGGCGAAACACCTCTGCCTGCAGTGCAGATATCCGATAATGTCATTGGGGCAGCAGCTCAGGGTACAAATGATGGTTTACATTTAGCTTTGAACGTAGGGGCGATGTTATTGGCATTCGTGGCACTTATTGAAGTTACAAATATGGGACTGCGTTTTATTAATCCTGATCTCAGTCTTAATATGATTTTCGGTTATATATTCCGGTATCTTGCCCTGATTTTAGGGACTCCGATACAGGACGCGCAAAATGTAGGAACATTGCTGGGTAATAAAATAGCTCTGAACGAATTTGTAGCCTACTTGACCTTGTCCGAAATGCTCAAAAATGGGATACTTTCTCCCAAAGCTCAAGTAATTGCTACATATGCATTATGTGGGTTTGCGAATTTAAGTTCGATAGGCATTCAAATTGGAGGAATTTCAATGATGGCTCCCGGACGCCGTGCAGATATTACACGTCTCAGCTTTTCTGCTATGTGGACAGGTGCTTTTGCTTCGTGGATGACTGCTGCTATTGCAGGAATATTTGTAGGTTAGGAGGCATTGTGCATAATATTGTCATCGGAATTGCGGGCGGTACGGCATCAGGAAAAACAACCATTGCGCAGGCCATTGAAAAAGCATTTTGTAAAGAAGATGTTCTAATCATCAGGCAAGATAATTATTATACATCTCAGGATCATTTGACTCCGGAAGAAAGAAAATTGGTGGATTTCGATCATCCTAATGCTTTCGATTTTGATTTACTATACGAGCATATTGAAAAACTTCGAAATGGCTATTTGATTGAGCAACCTATATATGACTTTACAACGCATACGCGTTCGGCAAAAACAGTAGTTGTAGCTCCTGCGCGTGTGATTGTTCTGGAAGGTATTTTAGTATTTGAGGATTCTCGCCTTGTTAGCCTTATGGATGTCAGGGTTTTTGTTGACACAGAAGCGGATCTTCGTTTTATTAGAAGGCTTTTGCGCGATACAGCCGAACGTGGTCGTACTATTGAACAATCAATTGCACAATATCTCAGAACTGCACGGCCTGGTCATGAACGTTTTGTCGAGCCAGCCAAAAAAAAAGCAGATATCATTATTCCCTACAAAGATCATAATACTGTTGCGATAGAAATGTTAATCGATAAAATCAGGTATATTATTTCTCAAAATAAATAATAAAAAGCCCTCATACATTGAGGGCTTTTTATTGATAATTTGTAAAATTATTCAAAATTGTTTATAATATTATTGAGAGGATTGCATGAAAATAGCAAATATATTAATTTTTTCTTCTGTATTCCTGATATTAGGATGCATATCGTCAGATCGCGGACTAGTAAAATCTAAAGATTCATATGAATATGTCTATAAGGGTAGGCGATTGTTGGTGACTTTCAGTGAGGGTTTTGAAAATGAACAAAATCTTCGTCGAACAGCTGAAATGTTTCGCTTTCTACTAGAAAAGGTGCCAATCCAAGAGAAACAGGATTTTTATATAGAAGGGTTGATTGATGATCTTTTTTATAACTTTCATTTAACTGGCGAAGAATTATTTTTTTCTCAACGTAATATTACTTATCAGAATAAGATGCTGATTTATGGATATTTGGATTTTTTATACAGTCAGTTTTCATACAACAAACATCAAATGTCGCCGATACCGCTAGAGAGTTTTAATGCATTGTTTGCTGGTCAAAATCTCAATAGAAACGAATATAATATATTGATTGATACAGCTGTGGATTTTGCGATCAAGGAAATTTTTTTTATTTCTATTTTGGAACTTCTTGAGCGTCAAGGACGATATTTTTATCCGGCAAAAACAAACGAAGAATTATATCGTGCATTAATTTATCCTGAAGTATTGAGTTATTGGCAGTATATGGAATCACATTTTGGCAGGAGATTTTTGTTTAAGGCAGCTCAGAAGCCATACAGTTCTGAAGCATTTAAGAGTCTTTTTTCTGAATCTGTATCTGACCTTGAGGCTGGCTATGTTAAAAAAGTACAAGCCAATGCTGCAAAAAATCCACTGGCTAGCCCGGAAAATTTATATGAATCGTATTTACAGTTATTAGAATTATATATGTCAGGGACAAAAAAATCCTTGATGAGAGAGTAAGGAGTAGCTCATGAACAGAAAAATTGCAGCAGGATTATTGGGTCTGTTATACATACTGGGGATCAGTGCCGGTATTGCTGTACTGGTGACTAAAAAGGGTGCAGCGGATACAAAAAAAACTGCTAATTTGGTAGCATTTTCAAATATTGCTAAGAAAAATAACATTATCGGAGTTATAAATATTGATGGTCCTATTTATACTTCGTCTGGCAGAAATGCCAGCCCTTTTACACCACCGACAGGATCAGTTTTTTGGCTGAGTCAGTTGGCTTATGCAGAAACAAACAGCCATATTAAAGCAGTATTACTGCGTATCAACAGTCCTGGAGGTACGGTTGGAGCGTCTCAAGAACTCCATAATGCTGTACAACGTGTCCGTGAAGCCGGAAAGCCTGTTATTGTCAGCGTTGCGGATATGGCTGCGTCCGGTGGATACTATATGGCTGTTGCTGCAGAACGAATTTTTATTAATCCAGGCTCACTTACTGGTAGCATTGGTGTGATTATGAATGGTTTTGATGCAACTGGACTTTTGCAGAAGATTGGGATAAAGTACAACGCGATTACCAGCGGTACCAATAAAGATACTGGTACCCCTTATAAAGAAATGTCTCCCGAACAAAGGGAACTTTTGAAAAGCATCATTATGAATTCCTATGAGCAATTCCTAAATGCAGTGGCTTCTGGACGCAATAGACCTATCGAGGAAATGCGTTCTTTAGCAGACGGCAGAATTTTTACCGGTGAGCAAGCAGTTCGATTAGGACTTGCTGATGAGCTTGGTGATATGGTAAAAGCAGAAAATTATATTCGTCAAACTTACAGTTTATCCTCTGCGTCGTTGGAAGAAATTAATCCTGCTTCATCTTTTAATTTTCACAGCTTGATTTCAGGATTTTTACCTGCAGCTCCTAAATTAGAACTTAAACTTCCTTATAATGAGTTTAATCATATGCCTGTTTTATATATGTTTCAACCCTAGGAGAACCTTATGAAAAATTGGTGGCAATTTCTTTCGTTAAGCGTCGGTTTTTTTTATGCACCTAAAAAAACTTTAAATCTTCTTACCGACCACTTTTCGCATAATTTATTATTATTTGGATTTATTACATCTTTGCTTTCACGTTTTTCTTTTATCTTAGCCAAAATGATGCAGCAAGGAGCTCAGCTTTATGTTGTTTTTATTGCGATGATTCCTTATTATATCGCTTCATTTATTTGTTTTAGCATTATTTTATCATTTGTAGCACTACAGGGTAAAATAATCAATTTCAAAGAATTTTGGGGATTGTATTTTGCATCTGATATCGTTTTGCTGATATTTTTGCCTGTTGTGATGATCGATATGTTGTTTCCTCAATTTTCTTTAGATGTTATCTTCCATTCTATAGTAGCAGTATGGTCCGGCTTGATTAAATTATTGGTCCTACAAAAGGCATTTAATATCGGTTTTTCCAAAACACTTGTTTTGAGTTTTCTGCCTATTATATTAGTTTTGTCTTGGGGAATAGCTACGCTTATTACTTTTTTCAGCCAGCTTTCTGTGTATTTTGGATAAATGATTATTAATTTTATTAAGCATTTTTTATATACCAATTTTTATACAGTATTGGATCGATATTTTTATACTCAGTTATTTAGTAATTATTTGATTGGGTTGTCATTTTTTTCTTCGATCACAATGATCAATGAACTTTATTATATTATGCGCTATTATTTCGAACAAAATGTTCCGTTACAACAAGTTTTGAGTATGATGGGTGCATTGATTCCGTTTTTAGTGTCATTTTCTGTACCTTTTGCTGTATTGCCTGCTTATCTTTTGCTTTTCGGTAAGCTGTCCCAAGATAGTGAAATTGTTTCCATGAGGGCTTGTGGCATTTCTCATTTTCGTATTATGTGGCCTGGTACAGTTTTTGGGATAATGACGATGCTGATTTCTTACAACTTCAAAAATTATGTCGAAGCGCCGTCAAATGCATATTTCCTTCAGCTTAAGGCAAAAATTCTTGCACAGAAACCAGTAGTACAACTGTTAGATAATGTTTTTCTTAATATTGGAGATGTTCAGATCAGTTTTGAAAGTAATTCTTCTGTGGTTGGCGGTGATGATATTCTTCATACCGTATATGCTGTGGATGTTAAAAATCGGCGGACGATTCGTGCAAAGCAAGCTCGCATTTATGTTAATCCTGACAATCCTGAGCATTACATTATGCGGTTTTTGGAAGGAGATATGAATCAGTTAACAATTTCTAATGTTGAAACGTTTGTTAATCCTGATGCAAATACCATTCCCGAAGCTTCGATGGAAGAGGAAATTCCACATACTCCAATTATTATCGAAGCTCCACTCGATATAGGGAAAGAACTGGCTGATCCTTTACCAGAACGCATCGATGGAGTAATTCAAGAGCCCCTTAGTGCAAAAACTTTAGAAACCAATGCACCCCAGCAAACTATAATACAAAAAAAAGAAGAATTTTATTTATCATCTTTTGGTGCGATGAGCATGAATAATTATGTTTGGTTGCCGGGTGATGGATATTTTAGGGGTCCGGAAACTCTTTCCTATCGGGAGCTTAAAAATAGTATTGAAACTTTACCGCAAAATATCCAGCATAAAAAAGAATTTGAAACTGCTAAAACTAATAAAATAGTAATTGATAAATTAGCATTTTATGTTCGTTGGCTGCCTTTTTTATTTGATTTTTATGCTGAAGATCCAGAAGATAAACTTCAAACACAGCGTTTTATTGCTATGCAGAAGAATCGTATTTTCACCGAAAAGCAGAATATGAATAGTCGCTATCTTGCTGCACGTGCTAAGCTTCCTAATATTGATCAGATGCGTCTTTATGAAAAATTTATGTTCCCAGTTTCGGCATTTGTTTTTGCGGTGTTATGCTTGCCTTTAGGAATGTTTTCAGCGCGCAGTGGGCGTGGTGAAGGTTTGAGCTTAAGTTTGGTTGTTGTTTTGATTTTTTATGGCCTCAAGTCAGGAGCTGAAAATATGATAACACGAAATATTCTTACTCCGGGCACGATTTGGATGCCGACTGTTTTATTTGGAATTGTTGCTTTAATTGTTTATACAAGGAAAATATTGGAGTAAGGTGTGTTTATTTTTGGTAAAATTGCTCATTTTTTTTCTTCCCTGTTTGGATGGATCATACGGAAATTTCAGGAAAGTAGTTTTACTTCATTGAAAGAAAAAATTATAGAAATTTTACGTGATGTTTTTTATTTTCTGAAATACACTAAAGATGGATTTATTTCTTTTTTTAATAAAGAAAATTTTGTTAAAAATCTTCGTACCTTGCGTTGGAATAAGCTTGATTCCTATATTATGACTCAGTTCTTTCAAGCACTTATTGGTGCTGTTGTTTTGTTCGTATCAATTTATGAGATGGCTCAGATTTTTCAGGATATGCGCGGGTTGCCTGATGATGTTAACAAAGAAATGCTTACTCTTCACTATTGGGCTACGGTGCCTTATTGGACGTTTATTTTACAGCCATTTGGGTTTTTATTTGCTACTGTTTTTGTGTTGAGCAAGCTGGCAGCCTCTCGTGAAATGGTTGCGATGGTCAGTTCAGGTACTAGTGTATTTCGACTGTCGTTCTATATGATACTGTTTTCTACTTTGTATTATTTGTCGATTGTCGGGTTTTTAATGAACAATTTTATTTTGCCTACCTATCAGAAATCTTTCATTTATAGACGGGTTGCGCTTAACCAAGCGTCGCTTGGGGAGTTGGATTGGTTGAAAAATAATTCTAATTTCACTATTTTTGGCGCGGATAATTTACTTTATCTGGGGGAGTTTTATGATGCTACCCAGCGTTTCATCGATAAAGCTACTATTGTACAATATGCTGATCCTGAGCAGGTGAAAACTACTCCTTTTCTTCCGGTCGATGAAAATACAGAATGGATTTTTACTAATAAAATGTTATGGGAATCGCTAAAAGAACTCCGTGTCGATGACCGTATGAGTTTTGTGATGCGTGTCGATGCCGAACGACTGTATTGGAGCGAAAAGGATCATGCTTGGGCTGTTTCTAATGGGACAATACGAACCATTTCCGATGGAGGTAAGCATTTTGAGACTAGAAAAGTTGATTATGAAGTGCTCAGTAATTTAGTTGATCCTTATTGGTTTTTCGAACGCAATTGGTATCCCATCGAAGCTATGACTATCGATGAAGGGTCGCGTCATATTTACAAATTAAAACAGTCAGGACGTTCTTATCATGCTGATCTCACAAAATATTATGCTAAAGATGCTTATCCTTTGGGGTTGATTTTTGTTGTTATGGTGGGCATTGGAATTGTTAATATGGCTTCTAAAACTGTTTCCGTCCCCATTAACAGTGCAATTAGTATGGCTATTTTTATTGTTTATTATTTGATGTATACATCTTTTTTAGGGCTTGCGGGGCGTGGTAATGTAACCCCCTGGGTTGGAGGTTTTGCTGGTAGTATTATTTTTGGAATTTTAGCATTTATTCTTTATGCACGTACTACTACCTAGTTTGAAAAATTCTGATAGATCGTCCCATATCCAAGAAAAAGTTAGGAAGAATGGTATCACTTTTAATAACAGAACGGCTGATTTGTTTTTTAATGGCGGAAATTTTTCTCATCAATTCTTCTAGTTCGGCAGTTGAACCTTTTGCCAGATTTTCTGTGAGTTTTTGATATTCAGGTTTTAGTAGTAATAATACTTTATTGCGTAGTTTTCCTTGCCTTAAAATCAAGCTGTCACGTATACATAATTCCAATTCTTCTATCAAAAATTGCGTGTATTTTTGTTTCTCCAGTTTTTCAGCAAAAAGTAAAAATTGAATGCTCTTGTCAATATTTATTACACATGCTTCGAAAAATTCTTGAATTAATGCTTTTTTTAGTGAAGAAGTTTGAAAAAAATGCTCATTCATGATGTCATGAGTAGAGTTAGTAAAAAAATGATTATCTGGAAGATCTGCTAGATCATTCTGTAGTGGTTTCTTGAATGAAATAACGATAGAGCGTGATAAAATCGTCGGCAGAATACTACCTATATTAGCAGCAGTCAGGATGATCCAATGTTTAGCAGGAGGTTCTTCTAACATTTTTAATGCAGCATTTTGAGTGGTTTCATCAGCCGTATGAAAATCTCCTAAAAGACTGATACGTCCATAACTTCGAATAGAATGAAATTGTAATGCTTCTCTGATGAGATCAATCGGTATTCCTTTTTTTTTATCTAACGCTTGAGCAGTTAAGATGAGCTTTTCTATAAGCGGCGGATCCGGAAAGATTTTTTTTGTTAATATATATTGTAGGTTTTCTTTAATAGTGTTTAGCTTAATATTTGTGGGTAGGGTTAGATTTTCATTCAGAGTATGGGCAATCATCAACCGGTGCTGCAGTATATTGAGCCAGTTCCATGCAAGAGATGAATCAGGCATTTTTTTTAGGAAAAATGAAGTTTTAAGTTGAAACTGGTCGTTTCGAAAATAAAAAAAATTACTGCTATATAGTGGATTTTCTTGTAGCACAAACCCAGCAAAATCTAGTGCTGCTGAGAATTTGCCCCAACCATTAGCCCCTAAAAGAAGAATAGTTCTGCTTTGAGTATCATGTTGTGCAAGACTTTTTAAAAACGAAATAGCTTTGGTGTTTCCTTTTTGATGAAACATTTATTCTCCTTTAGGAGATATATCTACAAGCTGTAATCGTACCTCTTCGATATCGTTCCATATGTTTATTTCAGGAATACCAACGATATCAAATATTTGATGATGTTGTATTTGATTCCAGCGTTCAGCAAAACTCCAAGCTATGGTTTTGAATTCTGTTTTACCTTTAAGAAAAGTAAAAATAAGATGTTCTTTATTGCGACCTATAGGCTTAGCTTCGATTAGTTGGGCATCGCGCACAAGGAAATTTGGTGCTGGATTTTTGCTACCAATAGGATTAAGTAGTGAATGCATGTAATTGATATTTTTGATGCTTAGCATCGAAAAATCATTTAAATCAACATCAATTTCAATAGTATTCCTCAGAGTTTCTGATGACCATGTTTTCATATATTGAATAATTTGGTCCTTCAAAGAAGATAAATGTTCTTCTCCAAGCACAAACCCTCCTGCTGCTTTATGTCCACCGAATTGGGTGAGCATAGGTGATAAAAATTGAAGAAAAGCAACAACATCAAAGGTACCTGTTGCTCGTATGGAACCTGCTGCTTGTCCGTCTTCTGAACGTGCAACAATAATAACTGGCACTTGGAATTGGTTAGCTAACCGTGTAGCAATTAATCCAGTAATTCCTCTAGGAATATTATTTGAAATAATAAGGATATGTTTATCATTTTGTACTTCATTGACATTAATACAAGAAATTATTTCTTCTTCTAATGAAGATACTAAATTTTTTCGTTCGTTATCTTTCAACAGTAACTGTTCGGAAAGTTCATTAGCTTTGTTTATATTATTTGTGATGAGCAATGAAACAACAAGACTAGCTTCTCCAAGACGTCCGGGCGAATTAAGCACAGGCCCTAAAGTCCAGCCAATAGACCGAGCATCTAGATTTTCTAAGATATTGAGTCTTCGTATTAGTGCAATTAATCCGGTTGATGCTTGTTTTATATTTTCGATGCCAACTCGAACGATAGTGCGATTTTCATCCTGTAAAGGCATAATGTCTGCTACCGTACCTACTGCGGCTAACGGAAACAACTCACATAGTAATTGCATCAATGGTTCAGAACGTTTAAGAGTCATGCGTCGAAAAACTTCAGCGTTTAGGCGGACGTCTACTAATGCTCTATGTAAAGCGTTAGGATCTGTATAAATTCCTAAATGCTCTCCAATGTCAGATAATTTATATGATTTGAGAGATTTAAAAAGAGATCGTGCTAAATTTAGTGTATCAATAGCATGATTAGAAATCGTTTTTTTTAACCCTTTTTTGAGTTGTGCATTAATAAATTTAATATCAAAATTAATAATATTTTGTCCGGCTAATGTTTTATCACCGATAAAATCTAAAAATTTTTGTAATGCAACATCTCTTTCTAATCCCTGCTGATCGAGCATTTCCTGTGTAATATTGGTGATTTGCGAAATTTCCTTAGAGATCGTGCCAGTAATTTTAACCAAAGTCTGAAAACTGGCAATTTCTACACCATTTTTTACAATAATTGCGGCAATTTCTGTGATTTCATCGTTTTCCGGATCTAAACCTGTTGTTTCTATATCGAAAAAAACATATTCTTGATCATACCAATCAGGGAGAATACGTGATTCTGCTAGAGCTTGCGCGGTTTTCAGCGCTACACCAGCTCCAGATAAAAAAGGAAAAGGATAGTTATTAAGCTTGGGATTAATAAGTGCAACAGCTTCAGGTAACTCTTCAAGGGGTTCATGATGATCAGTGATAATTAAATCTAAACCCTGTTCCTTAGCAAGTTTTGCTTCGTCGACTGCGGTAATTCCGCAGTCGACGGTAATAATAAGCGTAACGCCTTCATTATATGCATCAATTATTGCTTCTCGTGATAATCCATAGTGATCAACACCTTCTGGGACTCGAAATTCTACTTGAGCACCAAATCGCGATAAAATTCTATGCATAATCGCCGTAGACGTAACACCATCAGCGTCTTTATCTCCAAAAATAAGAATTTTTTCTTTTTTTTCTATTGCTTCATTAATACGGCATATAGCTTTATCCATGTCTCCCATAAAAAACGGACTGGGTAGCGAAATGGCTTGCGGATAAGCGTATTCCATCATTGCCTGATATGAAGCAATACCTCTATTCTTAACGATGTTCAAAATGAAGTCTGGAAGATTAAAAGAATTTCTCACCTCTCGACGTAAAGGAACGTCAGAGCGACGAAGGTTCCATTCAAAAAAACTCATGAATTGCCTAGTCCTTCAATTTTATTAACTCTATTATTAACTTAAATATTATATAAAATATAGATATTCTAACATAGTTTTCTATAAAAATCAATATATTTCAAACTTAAAAAATTCCCTGTTAAGCTGGAAAATAATATGATATGACTAATATATTAAAAAATAAAGAATTATAGTACCTATTCAATTACAAAAATATCAATGAATATATTAATTAGGAAATATGTAAATTAATAGAAGCAGATACTTAGAATACAGATTTGATAGAAATTATATATTTGTAGACTTGAATATTTCAAGCATAATAAAAAGATATTAAATAAGAAAAGGCTTTGATATAGAATAAATTTTTAATGACCTAATACTAAACTTGCAAAAATTTTTATTTTTTTAAAATATAATTTATGCTCTATCTAGATTTACTATTTTTAGAAGGAAATTGTGAAAAAGGTTAATATATTAATTCTTTCTGCGGCTGTATTGGGAATTACAATATTTGCCGTACATAAAAAATCAGAAGATTCATTTAATTTAGTTTTATTTTCAACAACCGATATTCATGGATCTTTATTTCCTTATGATGGCATAAAGAATGAACCGGTTGATCACTCACTGGCACAAGTTTCCTATCTGTTGAATGATCTTCGAAAGAATAAAAAAAATGAAGTTATCTACTTAGATGGTGGAGATTTCTATCAAGGAGATTCTGTTATTTACTACTTCACTGAAATGCGTGAAGGTCCAAATGTTGGAGCAGCTGTCTTGAACTATTTGAAGCTGGATAGCATGGCAGTTGGAAATCATGATATTGAAAGAGGGCATCCTGTTTATGATAAAGTCGTTAAAGAGATGGAATTTCCTTTTATGGCTGCCAATGCCATTGATAAGACAACAAAAAACCCTTATTTCCCACCCTATACAATAATTAACCGTAGAGGTGTAAAAATAGCGGTATTAGGTATGGTTACTCCTTCGTTGACTCATTCTATTCCTGAATATCTATGGGATCGTATTGAATTTGAAGATATTGTCGAAAGTTCGGAAAAATGGATTCCTATTATCCGTGAAAACGAAAATCCTGACTTAATTGTTGGTTTGTTTCATTCAGGGTTAGGTACCGAAAAACGAGAATATATGGGTGAAAATGTTTCCTTGTATACAGCTTTAAATGTCGACGGTTTTGATATTATTTTTAAAGGCCATGACCATCTTACTCATTTGACTAATGTGATATCTCCTTCTGGAAAACCGGTTGTTGTGCTTGGTGGTGCTAATGCTGTAAAAACGGCATCTCAAGTCCAGATTCCGATAAAAAAAGTGAACGGAAAATGGAGTTTGGGTCAAGCAAAAGGGTCAATTATTGCATTTGAAAACAAAAATAAACCTGCTGATCAACAATTTTTGACTCATTTTAAAAATGAATTTACAGAAGCAACAAATGTTTTAGCGCAACCTATTGGCACTTTATCACAACCTATTTCTTCAAAAAAATCGCTTTTTGGACCCTCTGAATTTGTCGATTTTATACATCAACTGCAATATAATATTGTTCAAAAAGAATTAGGAATGCCTGTTGATTTTTCTATTGCTGGTCCCTTCTCGCTTTCTGATATTTCTACTAATGTTGTTTTTAGAGATTTATTTGGCATCTATTACTATGATAATTGGCCTGCTATTGTCGAACTAAAAGGATCAGAAATTAAAAAAATGTTAGAATATTTTTTTCATGGTTGGTTTAATACAATGACTGGTCCTGATTCATATTTATTGGACTATATCTTTAATTCAAAAGGTCAAATGATTCCTGATCATCGGGGTGGTGTCTATGTTCTTAAAAAACCATTTATTTATTTTGATAATCTTGCAGGATTAGATTTTACGATAGATTTACGCAATAATCCCGGCGACAGAGTAACTATTGAAAAACTTTCTAATGGACAACTTTTGATAATAACAAAAAATATAAAATAATTGCAAATTCATTTTTAGTATTAGGTCCTGCAATGACAATAGGGGCAGAGGTTCCTAAAGCCGAAATTCCTAAACGTATACTTGCTACATCGAAAACAAATATTCGTCAATATTTGGAAAAATATTTTGAGGAAAATCAAACAATTAATGTACCATTGTTCAATAATTGGGCCCTTATTCCTCAAGATTGGACTTCAGAAGCCGCAAAACGAGAATATAAAATTTGGTTTCCAAATGATTCTCAAATATAAAAATATTATTTAATTAGGAGGCTTAAGTGTATAATATGTATTGTGTTTTTAGTAGGTCTAAGATTGATAATTTCAGCGAAGCAATGGAGAGTGCGTCGTATTTTTTGCATATGGCTCTTTAAGAGAAGGTTTTGAGAATATGAAAAATATTTGAAAGGAAAAATATCACATAACACCTGGCATCGTTCAAGGTAAATTATTTCATATAGCCGATAGGGGTTATCCTGCCTTGTTAGAAGGCACAAATGATGTTTATGGTGAAATTATGGCTATTCAAGGAAATTATGAAGAAATTTTGAAAATTCTTGATGATCTTGAGTGTTTTTATGGAGATGGGATAATTTCTAACGAATATGATAGAAAGAAAGTAGATGTTTTGAATATCGATACTGATCAAAAAGAACAATTATCTGTATATTTTTTAATGTAAAAAATTCTGAAGCCGATTAATCACAACTTATTTTATACCTAATGGCGATTGGAAAAAATATATGGAAAAATAGAAAAGATTTAACAAAAAATTCGCGAATTATGGTAAATTTAATAAAATAACCGATAATATATTATAATATAAAGAATCGCAAAAGATTCTAATAATATATTATCAGTTTAAAATTTCCTACTTAGGATTAGTAGAAAAATGATTTTTGTTATTACAAAATCTAAAATCATATTTCTCAATTCAAAAAAAGAAAAATTACTAACCACAATATCAAAAATTTTAATATACCTAATAATAACTTTAATATTTTAAATAGTTATTTTTAATTAAGTATAACGTTCCATTTGTTTCATCTTACGTACTTTTTTTTCGATTTTTCTTTGTACAACAGCTTTTTTTCGTTTTCGAGTTTCAGATGGTTTTTCATAAAAACGATGTTTTTTTTCTGCAGTTAAAATTCCATCTTTTTCTACTTCTTTTTTAAAACGTTTAATAGCAGATTCGATAGATTCTCCATCCCTTACTTCAACAAATAACATAATTTCTCCTTATTTTTAGTTAAATGAGTGAGTGAGCTGCTCTCCACCTAAAATGTGAATATGAGTATGAAATATACTCTGACCAGCATACTTGCCTGTATTGTTTATAAGCCTATATCCATTTTGAATTAAATCTTGTTCTTTAACAATAATCCGAATTGCTTGAAATATTTGGGTAAGAAGGTCATCTTGTATATCGTGAAAATTTGAATGACATTCTTTTGGAATCACAATAATATGTGTCTTTGCCATGGGATTGATATCTTTAAATGCAAGTATTTTCTTATTTTCGAATATCTTTTCCGCAGGAACTTCACCCTTAACAATACGGCAAAAAATACAACTCATCACCTCCTCCACGAAACAAATATCTATATAATAATTTATTTTTATGAAAAAATCAATAATTTTGTTGAAAACTTTTATTTTTTTGTATATTTTTAAGAAGCGGCTTTTTAACGAATTATTTTTTAAAAAGCTTGACAAGATATGATATTTCTTTAATAATATTGTAAATTCTAATAAGGGGGCATATTTCTTATGCTGAAGAATAGCTTTGATGACGATGAATTAAGTTGGGATCATCTTGAGGATGATGACGATCCTGAATGGGACGACTTAGGTGATAATGATCTTGAAGAAGATTGGGATGATTTAGATGAAGACGATGATGATCTTTCCGATCTAGAAGATTTTGACGATTAATATTTATAATTGGCGTTCATATAGTGAATTTAATAATTCTTCCCATATAGGATGCCATTCTTTTTTTATTTCTAGATATTCAAATATATTTTTTGCTTCTGCAACGAATTGTAAAATATAATTTTGTATTATTTTTTTAGCTCTACTGTTTTTATATAGTTTCTGCACTTCTGTAATTTTTTCTGGATACCCGAATAAATCTACAGCTTCTGGAAATTCCTTAATTAACTCATAACGGCATAAAGTTTTTTTATTTTCAATGATATCACTGCCAGCGCTTTTATTTAATTCTGAAGGAGCTAGCAAATTTAGTTCATCATCTCTGATTTGAAAAATATAACCCATAATTATTCCTAATTTGGTTAATAAAATGCTTTTTTGATCACTAGCAGTTCCACTTAGAATCAGGCCTGATAAAAATGGCAAGACGAAAGTATAATGAGCAGTTTTATATTTGATAATTTGGTAAATTTGATCTAGCGAAATTTCTTGATTTTGTGCCCCCCATTGTATTTCCTGTGCTTGACCTAATGCTGTTAGTGTTAGTGTTTTTGAAAAAAGCCGGATTAATTCTGGATATTCTGATAAAAAACAAAATAAATGTGTTAAGACCATATCTCCCATGCAAATAGCTTGAGCTTCCCCATAATTTTGGGTTTGTGACTTGATATCTTCTTCAAAAAGTTTGTGCATAGCGGGAGCATTTCGTCTGATTGCATCCTGATCAATAATATCATCGTGTACTAAAAAGGCTGACTGTGCTAATTCAAGGCATCCTCCTACCATATTTAAAGTGTCTTCAGAAGCTGAATCACAAAACGTTAATGCGCTGAGGCGTAAAAAATTAGCGCGAAGTAATTTTCCTTTGCAGGTATAATCTAGTAAACGCATTGCAAATAGCCGAGCATTAGGTACGGGCAGTTGTTCTAGAGAACTACATTGATATTCGATGTTTTTTTTGATTAAAGGGCGTCCATTATCGGAAAATTGTTGCCAAGTCATAATGCTTCCAGGTATCGAACAATTTCTTGTTCGATAAACTGAGGTGTTGAAGTCGAAGATACCACTAATACAGTGTTGATATTTTGCCAGTCTGTTTTTTGGTTGTTTAAGTCGTCCAGATTTCTAACAAAAATAGTGTTGTTGTCTGCTTCTTTGAGAATAGTATATAGTTTTTTTGAATTGGAGCTGTGAGGGTCGCCAATTACAATAGTAAAATCCGAATCCTTTTGCAAAATTAGTGATTCTTTTTCTTTATCTTCTGTAATTGGGCAAATAGTATCTTTTATTTCAATAGGAAATCTATCCTTAAAAAATTCAGTCACTTGCTGGTATAAATATTCAAAAAAAGAACGCGAATGTGTAGTTTGTGATAAAATAAAAATTTTTTTCGTGTCCGGCGGAATAGCATGGTCACCATTAGCAAGAAAGGCTGCTAATTCTTCTTTATTTTGAATCACAACAGCATGATCCGCGTAACTCTTTACACCTTGGACTTCTGCATGATTTTCTTTTCCTGAGATAATAACAAAAGCTTGTTCCTGACTTGCTTTTTCCACATGTTTCTGCACGCGTTTGACAATAGGGCATGTCATATCTTCCAAGTGGAATTTTTTCATCAATAACATTTCTTCGCCGCGAGGAATGCCATGTGTGCGAATGACTAAAGTTGAATTTTCCGGTAAAGTTTCTGTATCAACAGCTTTGATATCTAATGATTCCAGCCTTTCTATATAGCTTTGATTATGAATAAGTGGGCCATGGAGATGAACTTCTGTATGTGTTTCTTTAAGTTTAAGTACCCCTTTTTCAGCGCGCCGGACACCAGGACAAAAACCAGATGTTTTAGGAATAATCACTTTCATTATTAGGCCTCTTTTTTTAGTAATTCTTCGAGCGAAATTAATTCCACCCCGGATTTTTGGCAAAATTCCTGTGAATAAGGCAGATATTTGTCATAAGGTTCATCATATATAATATGAATAATACCCGCCGCAACACAGGCTTTAACGCAATTATGGCAAGGTTCTAATGTAACATATAGGGATGCGTTTTCCACGGAAATACCAGTACGAGCTGCCCAAAGTAGAGCATTCATTTCGCTGTGAATGGTGGTTCTTTCGGAAAATTTATGATGTTCTTCGCGTTGTGCAGGATCACCGCAAAAATAATCAGGACAATCTTCTGGAAATCCTTTAGGTGTGCCATTGTAGCCGTGTGAAATAATACGATCATTTTTGACAATTACAGATCCTACCTGAAAATAAGTACAGGAAGATGCTGTAGCAGTAACTCGAGCATGATTCATAAAATAGAGATGTCTGGATTTCATTTTGCTACCGTTTTTAATATTAAAATACTTGAAATGGAATTTTATATCAGAAAAAATTACTATATTTTAAATAATAAAAATTGGGCGATAACGGATTTGAACCATTGACCCCCTGCGTGTCGAGCAGGTGCTCTAACCAACTGAGCTAATCACCCTAAAATAATCAAATCTATTATACCATGAGTAGAAAGATAAATCAAGTAAAAATAATTTAATTTTTCTGAAACAAAATTCGATAATAATGTATCTTATAAATTAATGTTTTTAAATAGTTGACATTTGCAAGATAATATATTATGATATATTAAATATGTTTTCTATAATAAAGTATAAGAAAATTTGGAGGTTTATATAATGGCACACATTCGGAAAATAGTTTTTTTATGTTTTTGTGTAGCTATAGCTGCGTGTACTACACAGAAAGCAGATTCTCCTGAAGCGGTTATGTTCAAAAGTTTACCGACTCCTCAGGTTAATCCTTATACGGAAAATTTTTTAACTAATATTCAAGGTACTTACAAGTCAAAAGTGCTGGATGAAATGATTTCTATTGCTGAGGATGGCAGTTTTAAAGTGGGAGATATTTCTTATATATTACATAGTGCTACTGCTGATTATAGAGCAATTTATAAAGCAGAAACTCCTTTACCTGAATATAATAGAAGTATGGTTACATATCATGGACTGATTTTATCCGGGAATCAGTTATTAAGTGCAGGATTAAAAGATCCTGATTATTCAAAAGTACGACAGTTTAGCTCTGATGAAACAAAATATTCATGGGAATTAAATATGTATCGTATTGAAAATATTGATTGGGATATTGAAAAAGCAGCAATTTTTGCCATTCGTCAATAAAAATAAAAGTAATAATCAAGACTGTAATTTTATAATTACAGTCTTTTTGCTTATATACACAGGATCTAGAAATGAAAAAATATTTTTTGTTGTGGCTAATGATACCACAATTAATTTTTTCTTATAATGTTAATATAACTCTTGATAAGTTGGCAAAAATTAAAACTTTTGATTGGAATGGTAAAACACCTTTATCACTTGACAATGACAGTGCGTCTCTTTATACTTTTGTGTTGGTTAATGGTGAAGAAGAAATTCCTTTTGTAAAATCTAGTGGTACGAATGCTGATCAAAAAAACATTACATTTAGTCCTATTGTAGGACTAACAAATCTTTCACCTCGAGCTTATTTAAAGGTAAGTAATCGACAAAAAAAATGGCCTTTTAATGTGCGTCAAATTAAAGTAATATGGCAGACAAATATTCCAAAATTAGAAATTATTTCTTTATCAGAGACAGTTACTCATGGTGGATCGGGCTTGATGGTTGTTAAAAGTGAACCAGTATCGAATTTAGCAATGCTTGCATTTATTGATGAAAATAATACAGAATTTTATCCGAATATTTTCAAGAAAGATGGGTATTATATTATTTTATTTCCCTGGTACTCAGATAATTCCTCTGATTGGAGTAATAATTCGCTTTTTGTGATGGATAAAGCAGGTAATACCAATGTTTTGATACCTGATATTCGCGCAAAAAAGCGTACTTATGTTCAAAAAAAGATTATACTTCCAGAAAATTATGGTCAGCAGAAGGCTAAAGAATTGAATTTGCCGGAAGAAGAAGCAAAAAAATTGGAAGGGAATATTGTTGCAATCAATGCTGTATTGGCAAAGCAAAAAAGTTTTGACCGTTGGAATGGTACGAGAAAAACATTTCAAGAAAATATAAAATATAAAATATCAGATATTGATATGTTTTCGAATCATGCATTACCTTTCCGTAATTATGTGGTGACAGCTGGATATGGAGATAAGAGAAATTATTTTTTCAGAAATAAACAGGTCCGCAGTTCTACACACCGAGGAAAGGATATGGCTTCTACTAAGAACAGTCCAGTTTATGCTTTGTTAGATGGTACAGTAGTGTATGCAGATTGGAACCGAGGAAACGGAAAAACAATAGTGCTTGATCATGGACTCGGTGTTTATACTTTTTATGCTCACAATGAAAAAATTTCAACTAAGCCTGGAGATAAAGTTAACGCTGGGCAGCAAATAGCAGTTAGTGGAACCACAGGGCAGTCAACTGGTGATCATTTACATTTGAGTGTAATTGTCCAAGGAATGTATGTAGATCCTAAAGAATGGCTTTCTAAGGATTCTATTAGAAAATTGTTTCTACAGCCAATGTGGGATGCTGCTTTAATCATTGAGTGATATATTGAATCATATCTTGAGTATTGATGATTTTAGCATTGTTTGAGGATTCTATCTGACTGTTATAAGGTTCAAAAGACAAGGTAAAAATGCTTGTCTCTCTGGAGTGAGCATAGGCTGCCTGACTAAATATACTACTATTGAGTCCTAAATTGGTAAATATTTCTTGGACATCTGTTAATTTTCTTTTTGATATAAAACTAGAAAGAAAAACTTGTTGCATTTTATCAAAACTTTTAGCATCAATTTTGAAAGTTTTTGTTTGAGCTAATTCTTTGGCCCATAAGGTGATTTTTTCTATGGAGCCGCGTGAAATTTCAAAAAGTAAGCGGTATAATGAAAGAAAAAATGCAGAATCTTGCATAGTATCTAAATTAAATATTCCCCTGCTTAGTAATGTATGAACTGTTCTGTGTTCCGAAGATAATGCAATAATTTTGCGAATAGGTAAGGGTGATATTGATAAATAATATGCCGCTAGTAGATATTCTAAATTGTCTGCAGGAATAGCAATATCAACCGGATCGTTATAAAACCGTAATCTTTTTTTTTCTGTTTCATGAAGAGCATGTATAATTAAACCCATATAGCCTAGAATGATGATAAAGTTGGAACTGTCTAATCGAATAGGGAGTTGTTTCAGAAAAGTATTTTTTGTTACATGCCATGTTTTTGGGTCGGTGTCAACTTGAAAAATATTAGTTAATTCGTTGCTTTCTGGTATGGATAGGACAGTTTCGGGGAGAAAAATGTTTTTCTGTTCCAAGGGAAATGCGTGGCAAAAAGAAAAGCCGGTATTTGTTGTAGTGCCGATGAGATTAAGCGTCCCTTTTAGATATTGGGGCGCATATTCTTCAAGGATATTAGCAAGTAAGGAAAATGATAAATCAGAAAAATGATATTTTGGCTGCCAAAAGGCAAATTGATTGTCAATTGTTTGTAGGTGACCTAGATCGGGAGAAATTTTTGGCAGAATATTTTTTAATTGAGGATCATTGTCGAAATAAGGATTGAGTAGTTCTTGAAAACGTAGAAAAAAATCTTTTTCAGAGAGGATGTCAGGATCAATTAAAGGTATTTTTTCTGGGACATATGGTGTTTTGCCACTTAGGATACCTTTAAATGTTCGAAAGTGGCCAGTGCCGTCAAGAGCTATATAGCGCATAATTTCTCCTTTAATGAGTTCTTATATTATTACCGATAATTCATAAAAAATCAAGAGAAATATGAACCTAATTACTTTTTTAAAGGTCTAATGAAATATAAGACTTTTTAAGAAATATTTATTGACAAAATTCTCAGTTTATTCTATAATCATAAGATATAGTTTTAAATGTAGAAAAAAACTGTTATAACTGAAAATTAGAGAATATCTCTGTCTAATGGGAGTAAACTATGGAACAAGTAGTGACAGGTATCTCTTTTATAACAATAAGTTTAGTTGCATTAATTGGAATTGTAATAGGATATATTGTACGTGTTTTTATTGCTCAACGATCAAGCAGTTCTGCAGAACAAAAGGTTCAGAAGCTCTTAGAAGATGCTGAAAAACAAGCGGAATCCCGTAAAAAAGAGATTTTACTTGAAGCAAAAGATAAAATTTTTGAAGAACGTAAGCAGTTTGACAAAGAGTATAGAGATCGGCAAAATGATTTACAGCAAATGCAACGACGGTTAGTTCAAAAAGAAGATACCTTAGATAAAAAAACAGAAAGTATAGAAAAAAAAGAACGCCATTTACTACAAAAAGAGGAAGAAGTTCAAAAATTGCAGAAAGAATTATTAGATGCAAAGCAAGAACATATCAAATCCTTAGAAAAAGTAGCTGGTATGACTGCGTCAGATGCAAAGCAGTCACTTATTGATGAAATACTTTCGGAAGCTCATGCGGAAGCTGTGCCCTTAATACAAAAAATTGAAGAAGAAGCGCGTGAAGAAGCTGATCAAAGAGCACGTTCTATTCTTATCACCAGTTTGGAACGTAATGCTGTAGAAGTAAGTACAGAAAAATTTATTACTACTGTGAATTTACCTAGTGATGATATGAAAGGTAGAATTATAGGTCGTGAAGGACGTAATATTAGGTCATTTGAGTCGATTTCAGGAGTAGATCTGATTATCGATGATACTCCTGAAGTAGTGGTTATTTCTTCATTTGATCCTTATCGCCGTGAGATTGCACGTATTGCATTGGAGAAGCTAGTCCAAGATGGTCGCATTCATCCTACTAGGATCGAGGAAGTTGTTTCAAAAGTTCAAAATGATATTAATATTGATATTGTTGAAGCAGGAAAGCAAGCTTGTCAAGATTTAAAAGTGAATCTTCCTAGAGGTATTTATCCTTATATTGGTAGATTAAAATATCGCACCAGTTATGGTCAAAATGTATATAAGCATTCGATAGAAGTTGCGAATATTGCTGGTATGCTTGCTGGAGAATTAAAGATCGATGTTGAAAGTGCAAAGATTGCATGTCTACTTCATGATATTGGTAAAACAATTAAATCTACAGGTGAGGGTGGTCATGCTTTATTAGGAGCGGAAATTGCTAGAAAATTTGGTCTGCCTGAAAATATTGTTAATGCAATTGCTTGTCATCATGGAGAAGAAGAATGTCGCTTTATTGAGGGTTCTCTAGTTATGCTATGTGATGCAATTTCTGCTGCTCGACCGGGAGCTAGACGAGAATCTTTTGATGACTATATTAAGCGATTACAGCAGTTAGAAGAGCTATCTCTTTCTTGTGAAGGAGTTGAAAAAGCCTACGCAATACAGGCTGGCCGTGAAGTACGGGTGTTTGTAACAGCAGAAACTGTGCCTGATGAGCGTGCATATATTATCGCTCGAGAAATAGCTAAAAAAATAGAAGATAATATGCAATATCCTGGACAAATAAAAGTAACTCTAATTCGTGAAATGAGAGTTATAGAGTATGCTCGTTAGAATAAATAAAAATGAAAACACCCCCTTTTAAGGGGTGTTGTTTTTATGGAATAATATATGTCTAATTTTCCTGATCCTATAACATTTAGTCAGCATAATACACATATTTATTTGTCTAAAATGAGTATTTCAAATGATCAAATTCCTTTAGTATTAAAAAAAATTAAAGGTGTTTATTTATATGATATTGATGGATTTAAGTATACAGATTTTAATTTACAAAATGGAGAAATTTCTTTTAGTTATACTCCTAGAGTTTTGACTAAAATATATAAAAATGCTTTGTCCAGCGGCATAGGACATGCATGTTGTTATAATAAGTTTTTATTAAAAGCTTATCGGTATTGGGAAGAATTAACTCAAAATGGAGTTTCATTTTTTAGTGATCCTATATATGCAGTTCTTAGTTTTTTAAACGATATCAAAAATACTAATAAAATAAGTATTGCTTGTTCTAGTGACTATATATATCGAATGTTAGAGCCGTTAAGAGAGTTTATTGATGTAACTTATTGTTATGAAAACACTTATAGTGATCTTTTAATTTATGAACCGATTTTTGAAGATGGTTCTCTGTTTGATGCAGATCGTTTTTATGCTCATAAAAAACTAGTAGTATATAATCGATTTTTTTTTAGGCAACAGTTAAATTTTAATTGTAAGCATCCGATTTTATTAAGCTATTTTTTTGCTGGAAAACCATTGACGGTTTTAATTGGAAATCAGAATAATTGTGTTGATAAGAATAGATTGTCAATTTATGAGACAATTCTATTTATGGAGGGTGCTAAATATTTAAAAAAGCAAATGAAAAGGAAAAATCTGAAAGTATGTCATCATTTCTTAAATTCATTTAATGGATTTGCAATCGCTAAAAAGCCATTAGATTTTAATTTTTTTTGTAAGCGAGGCATTATTGCAAATGATTTGATATTATTTTTTTCTCCATACCATACGGAGCATGACTTGCGAAGATTGTATAAAGCATTGGATGAATATGTCATTCACATATCAAACGATAACCTTGACCAAAAATAGTCTGTAAATATTGTGGATTTCTACCATTGTCCATGAACATTTTTCTCAGAGCTACAATATTAGTATCAATGACGCGATCTGTCACAAACTTTTCTGAAGACCAAATACGATCTAGAAGGACATTTCTTGATACAATTTCTCCTCGATATTCCAATAAAATTTTTAAGATTGCAACTTGCTTATTAGTGAGAGAATATTTTATACTATTTTTTTCAAAAGTTTCATTAATTAAGGATAAAGTTCCACCAGCAACAGAAATTGTAGAATCATCAATGCCGATTTTTCTATATCCGGTATAACGGATCCATCTCCACATTTGGTGAAGACTGTATTCTGTGCTTTTTGGGGTATGAGTATCGATCTGCCAAAATAAATGAGAGCTGTCCAATAATTCTGATATTTGTTCAGGACTTTCTGTTATCAATAAACATAGCATTTGTGGGAAATGTATTTGATATTGGTACAATAAATGTAACGATCGTGGGTGACTGTAAGAAATAAGAAAAGTATGAAAATATCGATCCGTTAAAATTTGATCAGTTACAGAAGACATGGAAACATAATGATTATAAAATTTTGCTGTTTCTATAAATATTTGGGGATAAATATGCTGTACACCAACAGCTAACGCATGGAAAGTAGGTAAAGCATGATTAGAATTCATAACAATTCCTTAATTTCAAAAATTAATTGTAATGCTTCTAAAGGAGTAAGTTTGTTAGGATTGATATTTTGTATAAAGTCGTATAATTTTGAATTTTTAGGAGTTAGACTTGTAAATAAATTAGGAAGTTCATTTTCTTCCGAATTGAAAAAAGTTCCTTCTTCTAGGGAATTCAGGATGTTATAAGCTCGTGTGACAATTGTTTGGTTAAGCCCTGCCATTTCTGCAACGTGTATACCATAACTTTTTGATGCATGTCCTTCGATGACTTTTCTTAGAAAAATAGGTTTATTATTGTATTCTTGTACAGCCATACAAAGTGTTTTAATGCCTTTATTTTTTTCTAATTTTGTAAGTTCGTGATAATGTGTAGAGAAAAATATTTTAGCTTTTTTATCGGGATTAGATAAGAAATATTCCAAAACAGCCCATGCAATTGCCAAGCCATCAGAAGTGGAAGTACCTCGTCCTAATTCATCCATAATGATCAAGCTTTTTGGCGTGGTTTGTACGACAATTTCTGCTGCTTCCTGCATTTCCATGAAAAAAGTTGAACGCCCTGACCCTAAATCATCAGAGGCTCCAATACGAGTGAAAATTTTATCAACAATTCCTAACTGTGCCGAGCTTGCTGGAATATATGATCCAATTTGTGCCATTACTGCAAAGAGTGCGTTTTGACGAAGATAAGTCGATTTTCCAGCCATGTTTGGACCTGTCACAATAAGAATATGACTATTATTTTTTTCTAAATAAGTGTTATTGGCAACAAATTGCTCAGTTTTCAGAAGCGATTCAATAACAGGATGTCGTCCATCAATAATATTCCATGAAAAATCTTCCGTTAATAGAGGTGCTGTATAATATTTTTGTTTTGCTACGGTAGCAAGAGCTAACCGCAGGTCAGTTTCTGCAATGAATTCTGCAACAGGTAGAAGTTTAGAGTAGAAATCTTGTAACTTAATTACTAAATTTTGGTAAAGATGGCGTTCTAATCTAAGGACAGATTCTTCAGCGTTAAATATTTTGTTTTCAAAATTCTCGAGTTCTGGAATAGTATAACGTTCTGTATTGATGAGACTTTGTTTTCTTTTGTAGTGTGATGGAACGTTTTTTGACGAAGCTTTCCCGACTTCAATATAGTAGCCATAAATTTTGTTATATCCAATTTTTAGGCTGCTGATTCCTGTTTTTAGTTTTTCTTCTGTTTGAAGAGTTATTAGAAATCTTTTCGCATTGTGAAGCACTTCTTTTAGTTCATCTAATTCACTGTTAGTTCCAGGTAAGAAAACTTGACCATCAATAGAATTACTACAATCTGGATTAATTGTTTCGTTAATTTGGTTGTACAGATCTTTTAAATTTTGTATACCAGCCAAATAATCAATAAAAGGTTCTGCTGTCCTCAAGATATCTTTTAATTTTTCAGCTCTCTGTACAGTATCTGCCAATGCTAAAAGTTCCCGCGGAAGAATTTTTCCAGTAATCAGTCGGGCAGACAATCGATCCAAATCACTTGTACCTTTCAGCAAATCAGAAATACCATTATTACTGCTTTCAAATTGTATAAAATAGGCTGTTCTGGATTGCATTTTTCTAATAACATCAAGTATTGCTGAAGGAGCTGCTAATAATCTTCTCAATCGTCTTGAACCAGCAGTTGTTTTACATTTGTTTAATATAGAAAATAAAGTACCTTTATGGGATAAATCTTTGTTGTTTACGGTTAGCTCTAAGTGCATTAATGTATCTTTATTCATAAATAATGTGTCTGTTTGGTAGTATTTTAAGGGCACTCTTAAATGATTCACTTGTTCTTCGGAAAAATGGTTTTCTATGAGATAAGAAAATAAACCTATAAATGCCTTTTCAATACTTAAGTGTAAATTCTCAAAGAAACTTTCATGCTTGCTTTTATATTTATTAAAGAGAGTATTTGTTCTATAGAATGATTCTGGCATAATCCTAAGTGATTTTTGTTTTGCTTTTAGCTCCTCTTCGATGCTGAAAAGTTCAAGGAATTTTTGTGGACAAATAATTTCAACAGGCATATAACGTGAGATTTCATCTTTTAAGAAGGAAATAGGATTTTCGCCTTCAAAAGTGCGTAGAATTAATTCTCCTGTTGCAATGTCTACAAAAATTAGACTTAATATTCCTTGCTCGAAAGCAATAACAGATAAAAAAGAATTAATAGATTGATCAAGTAAGGGATTTTCAGACCATGTTCCTTGTGTTAAAATAGATACTACTTCTCGTTTTACAATACCTTTTGTTTGAGAGGATTCTTCTGTTTGTTCGCAAATAGCCACTTTATGCCCGGCTTCTACAAGTTTGTAAGCATATTGATCCAAAGCATGAAATGGAAATCCGCACATAGGTCGACCATGGCGTTTTGTCATGGCGATATTGAGAATTTGAGATGCTATTTCTGCATCTTCTTGGAATAATTCATAAAAATCTCCAAGCCTAAAGAGCAAAATTTTATCTTGATGGTTTTGCTTGATGGAAAAATATTGCTGCTCCATGGGAGTCATAGCTTACTCCTGATATTCTGTAACTTCAAAGCGTTCAAAAATTTGTGTATCTTTGTATCCCATCCTATACAAAAATTGAGATAATTCTTTTGCAGAGTCGTAATCCTTAAGGTTACGAACTTCTACATAATATATATCATCTCTGAAATAAATACCTACAGGAATACTTCGGTCTATTTTAGCAATTTCTTTGGTAATGATATTAGCTATAGTGACATCTTTTACCTGTGCAATTCTTACAACGTAGCCTTTTGTTTCAGGATAACTATATCCTCCAGCAACCGATGCTGCCTTTTCTGCCAACGATGCTGCCTTTGTTTGAAGCTTTGCAACGTCTTGGTTAAAACTTAATATTTGAGGTTCTTCAATAGGAGTAATATATTCTGGTTCTTGAATGAAATCATTTTGCGGTGGATCTATTCTTATTGGTATATCTCTTAGGGCAATGGGCGATGGCTCAACTTCTGTGGTATTATTACTGATAATAATAATATTTGTATATACTCCAAATTCATCAAAAACTTCAGTATAGTTGGTCTGCACACTAATATTAGTTGTTGATTCTAGGTTTGTGATCATTTGATCTAATATATTTGTTATTACTTGATTAATAATATTAGTAATTATCGTATCTTTAAAATCTACTTGTACCGTGTTTATACTGTTTGAAATTATAGCATTTTCAATATTTGCTTGATAATTCGTAATATATATTGGTGTCAAATTTGTTACACTACGTATTGTCAGTTCATTCATTGCATTGGTAACCGGAACATTGATAATATTTGTACGATAATTTGTATAATAAATAGGTATAAAATTTGTTCGTTCTGTGAGGATTATATCATTTAGTGTATTTGTAATACGAATATTTTTTAATTTAGTTGTATAATTTGTAATCAAAATTGGTACTACATTTGTTTGATCTTTCGTTACAATATTATGTATGGCATTTGTTATTTCTCTATTGACAATATTTGTACGATAATTTGTTTGATAAATGGGTATTAAATTTGTGAAATCCCGCAATACTGGCTGATTGAATTCATTAGTGATCTCAATGTTAATGATATTGGTTCTGTAGTTAGTAATATATGAAGGCATTATATTAGTGACACTTTCAACAACAATTCTATTCAGTGTATTTGTTGTTTCAACGTTCACGATATTTGTCACCAAGTTTGTGTGGTAGACGGGGATAATGTTCGTTCGATCCAAATTGCGCACCGCCAACTCAGAAACCGCATTTGTCA